>CAIQMJ010000195.1 GCA_903872875.1 uncultured Variovorax sp. | reverse complement strand
GTCGTCGATGCCGCCGTCGACCACGTAGCGGATCGCCAGCCACATCGACAGCGTGCCGGTGACGGCTGCAATCAGCAGCGCGATCTGCATTGAGCTCAGTGTCGCGATCTGGCCCCACAGCGCGGCGCCGAATGCGCTCGCGCCCCTGATGGACATCTGGAACATCGACATGCCGCGCGCGCGCACCCAGTCCGGCAGCGCCAACTGCGCCGACACCGACAGCGAATTGGCGACCGTGATCCAGGCCGCGCCGCCGAGGAACATCGCGGGCACGGCAACCCAGACGTTCGGCGCCACCGCCATCACGGCCGTGGCCGCGGACTGCAGCAGCATGCCGCGCAGCACGAGTTGGTCGCGCACATAGGCCTGGCGCAGCCGCGGCAGGAACAGCACCGCGATGATCGCGCCCGAACCCATTGCGGCGAGCAACAGCGTGAAGGTGCCGGCGCCGCCGTTTTGCAGGCCGCGCGCCAGCAGGGGCAGCAACGCCAGCAGCGCCGTCGAGTGCAGGAAGAAGATCGACACGCGCAGCAGCACGGCGCGCATGCGCTGCGACTGCCGCACGAACTGCACGCCGACACGCATCGCACTCACCAGGCGCTCGCGGCCCAGCGGGTTGGGCGTGTGCTCGCGGCGCCAGCGCAGCACGATGAAGCCGGACGCCACCGACATCACCGCATTCAGGATGAAGACCCAGAGCGTACCGGCGCTCGCGATGAGAAAGCCCGCGACGAGCGGCCCGATGATGCGCGACGCGTTCATCGAGATGCCATTGAGACCGAGCGCGGCGGGCAGTTGCGCGCGCGGCACCAGCTCGGGCACGATGGCCGCGAACACCGGCCAGCGCAGCGCGAGACCGATGCCATTCAGGAAGGTCAGCGCCAGCAGCAGCGGCGCATTCATCCAGTCGAGCGCGACGGCCAGGCACAGCACGATCGCCACCGCGGCGAGCCAGAACTGCGTGACCACCAGCCAGCGCCGGCGGTCCAGGATGTCGGCCAGCGCACCGCTCGGCAAGCCGAGCAGGAACACCGGCAAGGTCGACGCCGACTGCACCAGCGCCACCCAGATCGGCGTACTCGTCAGCGAGGTCATCATCCACGCCGCCGCCACGTCGTTCATCCACATGCAGATGTTCGCGAGCAGCCAGGTGGTCCACAACATGCGGAACACGGGCAGTTTCAGCGGGGTCAGGGCGCCGATGCGGGCCGGCTCGGCGCGCATCGGGGGGATGGGGGATTCGTCGGGGGAAATCGGTGGCATTGCCGCAATTGTCACGTGGTGCCCCGCACGCCCTTGCCGGCGAGATGCCCCAGCGGCAGCGAATGGCTCGCCTTCACCTCGCCAAGCGAGAAGCTGGTGTGCAGGTCCTTCACGTTCGGCAGGTGCATCAGGCTGTTCAGCGCGAAGCGCGAGAACGCGTCCAGGTCCTGCGCCACGACCTGCAGCTCGAACATGCCGGTGCCGCTGATGTAGTGGCAGGCGATCACCTCGGGCAGCTTGCGGATCGCCTCCTCGATCTTGCCGGTGACCTCGCTGTTGGCGCGCTCGGTGTCCAGGCGCACGAAGGCGAGCACGCCGAGCCCGATCTTGCGGCGGTCGATCTCGGCGTAGTAGCCCTTGATGAAGCCCGACTCCTCCAGCGCGCGCACACGGCGCCAGCAGGGCGCAGCCGACAGACCGACGCGCTGCGCCAGTTCGGCATTGGTGAGGCGGCCGTCGGCCTGCAATTCTTTCAGGATGGCGAGATCGAACTTATCAAGGCTTTCCATGGATCATCATTTTAAGAAAGGATCTTCCAGGATCGTCGGTTTACCGGGCAAAAAACGCAAACACCTGTCGCGAACGCAGACATACACTTTGCGAGCAACATGGGCCTCGTGCCCGACCCGGGCACAGACCCACCACCCAGCTCACCGGCCCACGAGGCCCGCCAGGCAAGGAGAGAGACAGACATGAATGCGCCACTTCCCGAGCACATCCGCAAGGCCCTCGAAACCGTCACGCTCGACGACAAATATTCGCTCGACTACGGCCGCGCCTTCATGTCGGGCGTCCAGGCCCTCGTGAAGCTGCCGATGCTGCAGCGCCTGCGGGACCAGCAGAACGGCAGGAACACTGCAGGGTTCATCAGCGGCTACCGCGGCTCCCCGCTCGGCGGCTACGACCAGGCGCTCTGGAAAGCCAGCAAATACCTCAAGGCGCAGAACATCGTGTTCCAGCCGGGCGTGAACGAGGAACTGGCTGCCACCGCGCTATGGGGAACACAGCAGTTGGGCTTCTCGCCCCAGGGAACCAACAAGTTCGACGGCGTGTTCGGCATCTGGTACGGCAAGGGCCCGGGCGTCGACCGCTGCTCCGACGTCTTCAAGCACGCCAACATGGCGGGCACCACCGAATTCGGCGGTGTGATCGCGGTGGCTGGCGACGACCACATCTCCAAGAGCTCGACCGCCGCGCACCAGAGTGACCACATTTTCAAGGCCTGCGGCACGCCGGTGTTCTTCCCGGCCAACGTGCAGGAAATCCTGGACCTCGGCATCCACGCGTTCGCGATGAGCCGCTTCTCCGGCGTGTGGTCGGGCATGAAGACGATCCAGGAGATCGTCGAGTCCAGTGCCACCGCGATGATCGACCCGGAGCGCGTCGACATCGTCATCCCCACCGACTTCGAGATGCCGCCCGGCGGCCTGCACATCCGCTGGCCCGACCATGCGCTCGAGCAGGAAGCGCGGCTGATGCACTACAAGTGGTATGCCGCGCTGGCGTACATCCGCGCGAACCGGCTGAACTACAACGTGATCGAAGGCGACCATGACCGCTTCGGCATCATGGCCAGCGGCAAGGCCTTCAACGACACGCGCCAGGCGCTGATCGACCTGGGGCTCGACGATGCGGCCTGTCGCCAGCTGGGCATCCGGCTGCACAAGGTCGGCGTGGTCTGGCCACTCGAAGCGCAGCTGACGCGCGAGTTCGCCACCGGCCTGCAGGAGATCCTGGTGGTCGAGGAGAAGCGCCAGGTCATCGAATACCAGCTGAAGGAAGAGCTCTACAACTGGCGCTCCGACGTGCGGCCCAACGTGGTCGGCAAGTTCGACGAAGGTCCCGTCACGAACGCCGATGGCTATGCGGGCGGCGAATGGTCGATGCCCAACCCGACCTCGCACACGCTGCTGCGCGCCAACGCCGACCTGAACCCGGCGCTGATCGCCAAGGCCATCGCGGCGCGGCTCAAGAAGATCGGTCTGTTCGACCAGATCGGCGCCGACATGCGGGCGCGCATCGACGCGCAACTCGCGATCCTCGAGGCCAAGGAGCGCTCGATGGAGGTCATCAAGCTCGGGGGCGTCCAGGGTGCCGACCGCCAGCCCTGGTTCTGCTCGGGCTGCCCGCACAACACCAGCACCGTGGTGCCCGAAGGCTCGCGCGCGATGGGCGGCATCGGCTGCCATTTCATGGCGACCTGGATGGACCGCAGCACCATCGGCTTCACGCAGATGGGCGGCGAGGGCGTGCCGTGGATGGGCCAGCAGCCCTTCACGACCGACCAGCACATCTTCGCGAACCTCGGCGACGGCACCTACTTCCACAGCGGCCTGCTCGCGATCCGTCAGAGCATTGCGGCCGGCGTGAACATCACCTACAAGATCCTCTACAACGACGCGGTCGCGATGACCGGGGGCCAGCAGGTCGGCGAACGCCCCGAAGGCCACTCGGTGCTGCAGATCGCGCAGAGCCTGCAGGCCGAAGGCGCCGTCAAGGTCGTCATCGTCACCGACGAGCCCGAGAAGTACCAGGGCGTGAAGGTGGCCGGCGATCCGGAGGTCAAGCACCGCGATCTGCTCGACGAGATCCAGCGCGAGTTCCGGGAGATCAAGGGCACGACGGCCATCATCTACGACCAGACCTGCGCGACCGAGAAGCGCCGCCGCCGCAAGCGCGGCACGGCCGTCGACCCGGCCAAACGCGTGGTGATCAACGAACTGGTCTGCGAAGGCTGCGGCGACTGCAGCGTGAAGAGCAACTGCCTATCGGTGGAACCGCTCGAGACCGAATTCGGCCGCAAGCGCACCATCAACCAGAGCACCTGCAACAAGGACATGAGCTGCCTCAAGGGCTTCTGCCCGAGCTTCGTCACGGTCGAAGGCGGCGCGCTCAGGAAGAAGGCCAAGAACAAGGCCAACTCGCCGTTCGAGATGGGCGCGATGCCCGAACCCGTCGTGCCGCAACTGGCGCGCGGCCAGGTCTGGGGCGTGGTGGTGGCCGGCGTCGGCGGCACGGGCGTCATCACGATCGGCCAGTTGCTCGGCATGGCGGCGCACATCGAAGGCAAGGGCATCGTCACGCAGGACGCGGCGGGCCTCGCGCAGAAGGGCGGCGCGACCTGGAGCCATGCGCTGATCGGCGAATCGCAGGACGCGATCCGCACCACGCGTGTCGGCACCGCAGCGGCCGACCTGATCCTCGCGGCCGATCCGCTGGTCGCCGTGAATGCAGAGACGCTGGCGCGCATGCGCGAAGGTCGCACCCACGTCGCGCTCAACAGCCACAGCACGCCGACCGCCGCCTTCGTGCGCAACGCGAACTGGCAGAACCCGCAGGACGACTGCGCGAACCAGATCGTGCGACTCGTCGGCACGGATGGCCTCGGCAGCTTCGATGCCGATGCAGCCGCCACCTCGCTGATGGGCGACAGCCTCTACGCCAACCCGATGCTGCTGGGCTACGCCTGGCAGAAGGGCTGGCTGCCACTCGAATACGCGTCGCTGATGCGCGCGATCGAGCTCAACGACGTCGCGATCGACAACAACAAGACGGCCTTCGAATGGGGCCGCCGCGCTGCGCACGATCTCGCTTCGGTTCAGCAGCTGGTGTCGCCCGGCCAGGTCATCGAGTTCAAGAAGCGCGAGACGGTCGAAGGCCTGGTGAAGCGCCGCGTCGAGTTCCTCACGAACTACCAGAACGCCGCCTATGCGGCGCAGTACGAGGCCTTTGTCGCGCTGGTCCAGAAGGCCGAAACGGCGGCAGTCGGCAAGACCACGCTGACCGAATCGGTGGCGCGCTACCTGTTCAAGCTGATGGCTTACAAGGACGAGTACGAGGTCGCGCGCCTGCACACCGACCGGAGCTTCCTGGACCGCGTGAACGGCATGTTCGAGGGCGACTTCAAGCTCAACTATCACCTCGCGCCGCCGATCATCGCGAAGAAGAACGCCAAGGGCGAACTGCAGAAGCAGAAATTCGGGCCGGCGATGCTGACCGGCTTCAAGGTGCTGGCGAAGCTCAAGGGATTGCGCGGCACGGCCTTCGACGTTTTCGGCCGTACCGAGGAACGCAAGACCGAACGGGCGTTGATCGGCGAATACCGAGCGAGCGTGGAGGAAGTGATCCGCAGCCTGACGGCGGCAAACCACGACACGGCACTGGAGATCGCGAAGCTGCCGGAGCAGATCCGCGGCTACGGCCACGTGAAGGAGCGCAACCTGGTGGCGGCCCGTCAGCGTTGGGCCGACCTGATGGCCAGATGGCGTGCGCCGGTGGCGGAACGCGCCGCGGCTTGAATTGCCCGCGGGAAACCGTGCAACGTGGTTTCCCGGGTATTCCGAATGCAAAAAGCGCCTCACGGCGCTTTTTTTCTTTTACGGTTTGGTGTCCAGGAAACTGGGCCGCAGCATCAGCTTGTCGTACAGCCGGACCAGGTTCGGGTACTCACCGCGCCAGTCGATCTCGGGAAAGCGGAAGCCGATCCAGCCCAGCGCGCAGCCGACGGCGATGTCCGAGAGGCTCAAGTGGATGCCGCTGCAGAAGGGCTTGTCGCCCAGGCCCTTGGCCATGGCCGCGATGCCGTCGACGACCTTGCGCTGCTGACGGTCCATCCAGGCCTGGCTGCGTTCGCCGTCGGCACGGCGCGCCCATGTCGCCTCCATGCGCCAGAGCACGCCTGCGTCCATCACCCCATCGGCCAGCGCCTCCCAGGTCTTGACCTCGGCGCGTTCGCGGCCCTGCTGCGGAATCAGCTTTCCGACCGGCGACAGCGTGTCGAGGTACTCGACGATGACGCGCGAATCGAACATCGCCTCCCCGCCTTCCATTACCAGGCAAGGCACCTTGCCGAGCGGGTTGGACGCAGAGATGGCAGTGGTGTCGGACCAGACGTCCTCGATCGCGAACTGATAGTCGAGCCGCTTTTCTGCCATGACGACGCGCACCTTGCGCACGTACGGGCTCGCGGCGGATCCAATCAGTTTCATTCGTTCTCTCTCTTCCCTATCAAAGCTCTGTTTGTAGCATTTTGATTTTATGTGGAATGTGACAGTTACCAGTCGCGTGCGCATCCCCCATAAAGACGAAGCTTCGCCTCCCGGCGCAATCCCCAAAGCCGCCACCGGCGACCGCCACCTAAAATCGGGGGATGAGTTTCTCCACCGTTTCCGCCCTCTCCCCCCTCGACGGTCGCTACGCCGCCAAGCTCGCCGCGCTGCGGCCCCTGATGAGCGAGCAGGGTTACATGCACCGCCGCGTGCAGGTCGAGGTTGCCTGGTTCATCGCGCTGTCGGACTGCGGCTTTGCCGAGTTCAAGCCGCTCACGCCCGGCGCCCGGAAGTACCTGATGGGCCTGGTGGCCAACTTCTCCGAAGCCGATGCGCTCGCGATCAAGGAGATCGAGAAGACCACCAACCACGACGTGAAGGCCGTCGAATACTGGATCAAGTCGAAGTTCGAGGCGCGGCCCGAACTGCTTGGCGCGTCCGAATTCGTGCACTTCGCCTGCACCAGCGAAGACATCAACAACACCAGCCATGCGCTGCAGATCCAGGCCGCACGCGACAAGGTCGTGCTGCCGGCGCTGGACGGCCTGATCGCCAAGCTGCGCGAGATGGCGCATCAGTTCGCCGACGTATCGATGCTGTCGCGCACGCACGGCCAGACCGCCAGCCCGACCACCGTCGGCAAGGAAATCGCCAACGTGGCGATGCGCCTGGCCAAGGCGCGCGAGCAGATCGCCGGCGTGCAGTTGCTCGGCAAGATGAACGGCGCTGTCGGCAACTACAACGCGCACATCGCCGCCTGGCCCGGGTTCGACTGGGAAGGATTCAGCCGCAAGGTGATCGAGACGCCGGCGCCGCTGGGCCTGGGCCTCACCTTCCAGCCTTACAGCATCCAGATCGAGCCGCACGACTACATGGCCGAGCTGTTCGACGCCGTGGCGCGCGCCGACACCATCCTGATCGACTTCTCGCGCGACATCTGGGGCTACGTGAGCCTCGGCTACTTCAAGCAGCGCCTGAAGAAGGGCGAAATCGGCTCCAGCACGATGCCGCACAAGGTCAACCCGATCGACTTCGAGAACGCCGAAGGCAACCTGGGCCTGGCCAATGCCGTGCTGCGCCACCTGAGCGAAAAGCTGCCGGTGAGCCGCTGGCAGCGTGACCTGACCGACAGCACCGTGCTGCGCAACATCGGTGTGGCCCTGGGCTATGCCGCGCTGGCCTACAACTCGCTGATGGTGGGCCTGAACAAGCTCGAACTCAACGAAGAAGCCCTGGCCGCCGACCTGGACGCCTCGTGGGAAGTGCTGGCCGAGCCCATTCAGACCGTGATGCGCCGCTTTGGTGTGCAAGGCGCCTACGAGAAGCTCAAGGAAGTGACCCGCGGCAAGACGGTGACGGCCGAGGCCCTGCATGGCCTGATCCGCTCGCTGGAGATCCCGCAGGCCGAAAAAGACCGCCTGCTGGCCATGACGCCGGGCAGTTACGTGGGCAAGGCCGCCGAACTGGCACGCCGGGCCTGAAGCCCTCAGGCCTCACCCGGCTCAGGGCAGGGAGGCCTGGTAAGCCTGGGCGCGCTGCAGTGCCAGCGCCGCGTTGTCGACAGCCTGGCGCTCGCGCAGGCGGCGCTGGGCATAGCGCTCACTGAGCCGCGAGCCCGTGCGCACCCGGT
>CAIQMJ010000194.1 GCA_903872875.1 uncultured Variovorax sp. | reverse complement strand
GCGGATCTGACGCATCTGCCAGGGCGCCGGACCGCGATGCAACTCACGGTACGGGCCGAATACGCCGCCTGTCGCCGTTTCCTGAATGACCTGCTCGTCGCCATGCCTAACCTGGGCATCGAACGCGTGACGATGGAACGGGTGCCAGGCCAGGCCGTGGAGATGACTGGCACGCTCGATGTCCGGATCGATGCCAGTCTGTATTACCGCAACGTGGCTGTTGGCGTTACGCCATGAAGGCGCTCACGCTGTCCAAGCCGTTGCAGGCGGCATTGGTGACGACGGCCGTATGGACGGCCATCGCGCTGTCGAAACCGGACGCGATCGACGCACCCGTGCCCGTCGCATCCGACGCACTCGTCGCGCCGCGCCCGTCGCGCGATCCGCGTCACGTCGGAACACCATGGGTCCGCAGCGTCGGAGCGCCATGGAACGCACCGGAGGTCGACCTGCAGAAATCGGCCGACGCCGAGGCGCCCGCTCCGCCTGTGGTCCTGCCTGCGCCCGTTATCGATACACCGAAGCCGGTTGCGCCTGATCCGGCGCTGATCTATCTCGGCCGTCTCGAGCAGGACGGCCGCCACTATGTCTTCCTGGGCCGCGGCGCCGATCCCCAAGTGGTCGAGATCGGCGGCCTCGTCGATGCCCAGTGGAAGGTCGAGAAGATGACCGCGACCGAGGTCCGGCTGCGTTACCTGCCCCTGAACGAGGTCCGCTCGATTCCCGTCGCGGCCATGCAATGACAAGGAAGAATCCGTGCCCCGTTGGATGACGAAGTTCGCCGCGATGTGCCTCCTGCTCGGGCTGCTGTCCGGCTGCGCTGCACCGCCGGAAGAAAAGCGGGCCGATCAACTGCTCTCCGATGGCGACACCGACGCCGCCCTGGTCCTGCTGTCGCAACTGGCCAAGAGCGACCCGACCGGCTATCGGCTGAAGTACCTGCAGGTCCGCGACAGCCATCTGCGCGACCTGTTGCAGAAGGCCAGACGCAGCGCGGCCGAAGGAAGCAGCGAGAGCACGGTCGCCGCCACGGAGAACTACCGCGCCATGCTGCGCCTGGATCCGCACAACGAGACGGCGCTCGCAGGCCTGGCGGCGCTCGATCGCGAGGCTCAGCGACAGCGGCAGGGCATCGAGCTGGAACGCAACCGAAGCCTCGCCGCCGACCCAGTGCTGTCCGAGTCGCTGAAGAAACCCGTGACGCTGGAATTGCGCGACGTGAGCATCCAGATGGTCCTCGAGATTCTTTCGCGCACATCCAACATCAATTTCGTGCTCGACAAGGACGTCAAGGCCGACATCAAGACCACCATCTTTGCGAAGAACACGTCGGTCGAAGATGCACTGAACCTGGTGCTGCGGACCAGCCAGCTCAGCCGGAAGATCCTCAACGAGACGACGCTGCTGATCTACGCCGACTCCGACGAGAAGAAGCGGCGCTACGAAGACCTGGTGATGCGCACCTTCTATCTGAAGAACGCGGATCCGAAGAAGATGCAGGAGATGGTCAAGACGCTCATCGCGCCGAAGTCGATGTATGTGGACGACCGGTTCAAGATGATGGTGGTCCGCGACAACCTCGATGTCGTCGCGGCGGTCGAACGGTTGGTGGCGAGCTACGACATCGCCGACCCCGAAGTTCTGCTGGAAGTCGAAATCCTGGAGGTCAATGCCAACGGCCTGCTCAATGCCGGCATCCAGTACCCTGACCGCCTGTCGGTCAGCGTTCATGGGGGTGCCGGCACGGCCGGGCAACTGACGGTCGACGAGCTTCGCAATCTCAACCGCAACAGCTTCGAGCTGTTCCTGCCCGATCCGTTGTTGGCGCTGAACCTGAAGCAGACCAGCAGCGATGCCAAGACGCTGGCCAACCCGCGCATCCGTGTCACCAACCGGCAGAAGGCCAAGGTGCTGATCGGCGACAAGGTGCCGGTGATCACCACCACGACCAACCAGACCTCCAACGCGTCGATGGAGTCGGTCAACTACCTGGACGTGGGGTTGAAGCTGGAGGTCACGCCGGAGATCCATGTGAATGGCGAGGTGACGATCGCGATCGATCTCGAGGTCAGCAACGTGGTCAAGGAAATCCGTTCGACCACCGGCCTGCTGGCCTATCAGATCGGCACGCGCAATGCCAGCACCGTGCTGCGCCTGCGCGATGGCGAGACGCAGGCTCTCGCGGGTCTTTTGAAGGACGAGCAGAACACGAATGCGGCCGGCATCCCGGGCCTGGGCACGCTGCCTGGCATCGGGCGGCTGTTCTCCAACCAGACGCACACCGGCGGGCGCTCGGAGGTCGTGCTGCTGATCACGCCGCGTATCGTTCGGTCCATGCCGACGCCGCCTGCCGACGTCATCGAGTTTCCGTCCGGCACCGCGGACAGCCCGTCCGTGCGGCCCATGCGCCTGACGCCCGCCGCGCAGTACAGCGGCAGCGACGCGCAGTTGACCCAGCCGGCATTCGAAATGGCGCAGCCATGAAGGCTTCGCATGGCTTCACGCTGATCGAGATGATGGTCACGGTGGTGCTCGTCGGCATTCTCGCGTCCGTGGTCGTGCCGCTGACGGAGATGTCGGTCCAGCGTGGTCGCGAACAGGATCTTCGGACGGCGCTGCGCGAGATCCGTACGGCCATCGATGCCTACAAACGGGCGGGCGACGAAGGGCGGATCCAGCGCTCGGCCACGACGACAGGCTATCCCGCGACCCTGGACGTGCTGGTGACGGGCGAGCCCGATCTGCAGGACGTGGCGAAGCGCAGGATCCACTTTCTGCGGCGTGTGCCGCGCGATCCGATGAACCCGGACATGAAGCTCGCGCCGGCGGACACCTGGGGAAAGCGGCCCTATGCGAGCGAAGCGGACCGGCCGCAGGAGGGGGATGACGTGTACGACGTCCATTCGACCAGCACGCGCGCCGGACTGAACGGCCTGCCGTACGCCCGATGGTGAGCGACGCGAGGCGGCGACGCACCGGCTTCACGCTGATCGAGTTGCTCGTCGTGATGGCGATCGTCTCGGCGTTGCTGAGCATCGTGGCACCGCGCTACATGCGGAAGATCGACGTGGCCAAGGAAGCCGCGTTGAGGGAGAACCTGAATGCCTTGCGCATTGCGCTCGACCAGTACGACAGTGACAAGGGAAGCTATCCCGAGAAGCTGTCCGATCTGGTCGGCCAACGCTATCTGCGGGCCTTGCCGATGGATCCGGTGACCGAGCGCAGGGACTCGTGGGTCGCTTCGATTCGAGAAGAGGAAGGCGGCAGACGTGTGGTCAACGATGTGCACAGCGGTGCGGCTGGACATGGGCTGGATGGAACGCCATACGGGTCGTGGTAGGTGCGATGTGTCGCGCAAGAGGTCTCCACAGCGCGGCGTCGGATACCTCTTCATGCTGTTCATCGTCTTCCTCCTGTCCCTCGGCCTCGGCAAGGCCATGGAGGTCTATGCGAACAGCGCCCAGAGATCGCGGGAAGACGAACTGGTCCATGTGGGCACCCTGTATCGCGAAGCCATCAAGGACTATTACCTGAGCGCACCAGACGGCCGGCATCGCTATCCCGACCATCTCGATGACTTGCTGAAGGATCCCCGGCATCTGGTCACGCGGCGCTATCTGCGCCAGCTCTACCCGGATCCCATGACGGCGCAGGCGTTCACGTTGCTGCTGTCGCCGCAGGGAGGCATTCGGGGCGTGGCGAGCGGCTCGACCGCGCAGCCGATACGCGTGCAGGCGCCCCAGGGTGTCGTCTCGCCCGCATCGGGCGAGATGAGGTACAGCGACTGGCGATTCGTCTACGACGGTGAATAGCGGGCCGAGGAGCGGTGTTGCCCATCATCGCCGCTGACCTTGTCGGCTGGTGCCATCGGGCAAGTTAGCGCTTCTACTACTGCGGTGCGGGACATGCCGGCGCATGATGAATTCGCCTCGCGCAGAGGCATCCAAGCCACCCACGCTCGCGCCAACGCCGCCCGAGCGGCCTTGCCGGAACCCCGTCCCCGTGAAGACCCAAAGAAATCCGCCCGCCTCCGAGCGTAACGGAACCCAGAGCATCGAGCGCGCATTGCGCGTGCTGCGCGAACTGGCCGCACGCGGCGAGTTCGGCTGGCGCCTGTCGGACCTCGCGACGCGCTGCGACGTGGACAAGGGCACGGTACACCGCGTGCTCGCCTGCCTGGTGCGGGAACGCTTCGTCCAGCAGCGCGCGGCCGACAAGCACTACTTCCCCGGACCGATGCTCTATGAACTCGGCCTGTCGCTGACCGGCTATGCGGCCTTCCAGCAGGCCTGCGAGCGCCGTCTTGCGAAGTTCGCGGCCGAGACCGAAGCGATCGCCTGGCTGATGCTGCGCAGCGGCAACGAGTACGTGTGCAACGTGCGCAAGGGCGACCTCGAACTGCGCGGACTGATGGTGCACGTCGGCACGCGGCGGCCGCTGTTCACGTCCGTGGGCGGCGTGGCGATCCTGCAGACACTGCCCCATCTCGAGGCCGAGAACATCCTGGCCGACAACGTGCAGCAGGAGATCCTGCAGCGCGGCGATGGCCGGCTCGATGCGCTCAGGAAGATGCGCGACCGTTCGCATCGCCATGGCTTCGGCGTCAACCTGGGCGACGTGGCGCCGGGCGTGCATGCCTTCGCGGTGCCGGTCTGCGGCGCCGATGGACGAGGGGTGGCTGCGGTCTGCCTGACCGGCCTGCCGGAGCAGTTCGGCGAGCCGCGCATCGACGCCGTGCGGGACGCATTGAACGAGGTCGCCGCGGATGTGCAGGCCGATGCGCATCAGTTCCTCGGCGCGTTGATGCAAGTCCCCGGCATCGGCACGCTCGACCCTGCTGCGATCGACAAGTTCAAATAGTGAAACTCCGAGTTGCGGCCCTATGGGCAGCAAAAAGTACCGTCGATATTCTCGAAAGGAGAGACAACTCCACAACGAGAAGCGATGAACGTGAAGACCGCGGTCAACCTCGAAGACCTGCGCCGGATGGCGCGCCGCAAGCTGCCCCGCATTGCCTTTGACTTCATCGACGGCGGTGTCGACGACGAGGACTGCATGCGCCGCAACCGCGAGGCTTTCAGGCGCTTCCAGCTGGTGCCGCGCTACCTGGTCGACGTGTCGCGGCGCGACCAGTCGACCGAGTTGCTGGGTCGTCGCTATGCGAGTCCGTTCGGCATCTCGCCGACCGGATTGGCTGGCCTTTTCCACCCCGGTGCGGACGAACTGCTGGCCGCGGCGGCGAGGACGGCGGACATCCCCTTCCTGTTGTCGAGCGCGAGCAACGCGGCAGTCGAGGCCGTCGCGAAGATCGCACCCGACCATGTCTGGTTCCAGATCTACGGCACGCGCGACGAGCGCATCAACACCGACCTGGTGAAGCGTGCGCGGGACGCCGGCGTGCACACGCTGGTGGTGTCGGTCGACGTACCCGTCAACTCCAATCGCGAGCGCAATCGCCGCAACGGCTTCTCGCGCCCCTTCCGCATGACGCCGGCCGTGGTGCTCGAGGCGCTGGGCCATCCGGCCTGGGTGCTGCGCTACCTGCGCAGTGGCGGCATCCCCATGATGAGCAACTGGGCGCCGTATGGCCGCGAAGGCGCATCGGCCGCCGAGGTGGCCGATCTCTACGGCACACTGACGCCCGCACCCATGATCCGGTGGCAGACGCTCGAACGCATCCGTGCGGACTGGCGCGGCCCGCTGGTGGTCAAGGGGTTGCTGCATCCCGACGACGCGCGGATGGCGGCATCGATCGGCGTGAACGGACTGATCGTGTCGAACCATGGCGGCCGCCAGCTCGACGTCGCGCCGACGCCGATCGAGATGCTGCCCGCCATTCGCGCCGCGGTCGGCGACCGGGTCGAGCTGATGGTCGACAGCGGCGTGCGGCGCGGCTCCGACATCGTCATCGCCCGCTGCCTGGGCGCGCGCTTCGCCTTCTTCGGACGGCCCACGCTGTTCGGTGCCGCGGCCGGCGGCGCCGACGGCATCGCACGCGCGCTGCAGATCGTGCGCAACGAGATCGATGTGGTCATGGCGCAGATCGGGTGCAGCGCCTTCGATGCGCTCGACGCGCGCTACCTGCGGAGCGAAGGGCAGGCCGTGCAGCCGCATGCCCCTCCCATCGTGCCCGCGGCCACCGCGGCAGCCGCGGTCGACAACAGGACGAGGCCTGCCCTGGACCTGTCCATCCAACCATAAGGAGACGACGATGACTTCAATTTCCCGGTCCCTGCGCTGGCTGGCCGCCGTGCCGCTCGCGCTCATGCTTGCCGCGGGCGCGGCGGCGCAGAGCTACCCCAACCGTCCGATCAGGATCGTCGTCGCCTACCCTCCGGGGCAGAGCACCGACATCGCGACGCGCTACTTCGCGTCGAAGCTGTCGGCCGCCTTCGGTGAAGGCGTCGTGGTGGAGAACCGGCCCGGTGCCTTCGGCAACATCGGCACGGCCTATGCGGCGCGTGCCACGCCCGACGGCTACACGCTGATCATGGGCGCGTCCGGCACGCATGCGATGAACCCTGCGCTGTACGACAACATCGGCTTCGATGCCGAGAAGGACTTCGAGCCGATCATCGCGACGGCCTTCATCCCGATGGTCATCTCGGCGCATCCGTCGCTCAACGTCAATTCGCTGGCCGAGCTGATCCAGCTCGCGAAGGCACGGCCTGACAAGGTCGACGTGGGACTGCCCAGCGTCACCGCGCAGCTGGTCTTCGAGATGATCAAGCGGCAGAACGTGCCGCTGTTCGGCATCAAGTACAAGGGCTCGGGCGAGGCGATGACCGCGCTGCTCGGCAACCAGGTGCCGGTGCTGATCGACACGGTCGCCGCCTCGCGCGCGCAGTTCGGAAAGATCAGGCCGCTCGCCGTGACTTCGGCGAAGTCGATGGCCGCGCTGCCCGACATCAAGTCGGTAGCCGAGCAGGGGCTCGACGGCTTCAGCGTGGTCGCCTGGAACGCACTGATGGCGCCGCGCGGCACACCGCCCGAGATCCGCGACCGCCTGGCGGCCGAGATGCGCAAGATCCTCGCCCTGCCGGAAACGGCCAAGGCCCTGTACGACCTGGGCTTCGAACCCGCACCGCCGATGGACCACCGCCAACTGCTCGCCTGGCTGAGGTCCGAGCGCCAGACCGATGCTGAAATCATCCGCAGCGCCAACATGAAGGCCGACTGAATCCGGACGGTCCATCGACCGGTCCGGCTGCCTTCCCACTCGTCCATCAGAGACCCGACTCACCACCCCAAGGAGACCTCCATGTCCGCCATCCTGCAAGAACTCAAGCACCGCAAGCTCCACTCGGATTTCGTGATCGAGATCGAGGAGCCGATCTCCGAGCTGCTCGACAACCCGGAGGCCATCGAGCACATCCGTGAACTCTGGCAGACCTCGCCGGTGATCATCTTCCGACGCCAGTCGCTGGAGGAAGAGGAGCAGGTGCGCTTCAGCCAGTTGTTCGGCCATTGCGAGACCGCGAACCGCAAGGACATCCAGTCGCCGTACCGCGACGAGATCATCTACTTCAGCACGCTGCGCTATGCCGATGGCCGCTTCGTCGGCGGCTTCGCGGGCGGCGACGACGTGGACTGGCATTCGGACCAGACCTTCGTGGTGCGCCCGGCCACCGGCGCGATGCTGTACGGCGTCGAGGTGCCGAAGGGCGGCGGCGACATCTACTGGGCCAACCAGTACGGCGCCTGGGACCGGCTGCCGGCCGACATCCAGAAGCTGATCGACGGCCGCACCGGCACGTACCGCTATGCGAAGCGCATGGCGATCATGAACACGCTCGAACTCAAGGACAAGGACAGCCCGCAGGCCAGGAAGATGGCGAGCCTGCCCGATGCCTTCCATCCGGTCGTGCTGACCCATCCGGTCACCGGCCGCAAGGCGCTGTATGCCGACCCGACGACGCTGGTGTCGATCGAGGGGCTGAGCGAGGCCGAGAACGCGCGCGTGTTGCCGATCCTGTTCGAGGCGGGCGGAAGCCCCGAGCTGGTGTATCGCCACAAGGTGCACAACGGCGACCTGATGATGTGGGACAACGGCTGCACGATGCATCGCCGCGACGAGATGCAGCTGAACCAGCCGCGCCTGATGAAGCGAACGACCTTCCGCCTGGCGGCCGATGCGTACTGCGTGCCGCACTGACCGGCCGCCAGGAGAAACGCCTTGAACAAATCCAGAGTCTTCCTTCGCGTCAACCGGGTGGACGCCGAACTCTGCGCGCAGGCGCGCGAGGTCACGGTGTCGGACCTGCATGAAGCGGCTGCTCCGCAGGGACGCGGCGGACTGATGTCGAGCCGCATGCGGCCGATCCAGAAAGGCGCGCGCATCGCGGGGCCGGCGGTCACCGCTTTCTGCGCGCCGGGCGACAACCTCATGATGCATCGTGCGCTCTACCTCGCACAGCCGGGTGACGTGCTCGTGGTGGTCTGCGACGCCGAGACCTCGGGCGCGCAGTGGGGCGACATGGCCGCGCGCTACGCGATGCGCAAGGGCCTGGCCGGCGTGGTCGTGCAGGGCTGCGTGCGCGACACCGACACGGTCGAGTCGCTCGGCTGCCCGGTCTGGTCGACGCACGTCCTGTCGATCCATCCCGACAAGAGCGGCCACGGCTTCGTCAACACGCCGGTCGTCTGCGACGGCGTGGTGGTTAATCCGGGCGACCTGATCGTGGCCGACGGCGACGGCGTGATCTGCGTGCCACGGCACGAAGCCGCCGCGACCGTGCAGGCCGCCCTCGCCCGCATGCGCAAGGAAGAAGACATGGCGCAGGCCGTGGCGCGCGGCGAATCGGTCTGGGACCTCGGCGGCTCGGCCGCGAGCTATGCCCGCATGGACATCGAAGAGATCGACGCCGCGTTCGACGACGCCTGAGTGCGTCCACGGCCCGGTTCGCCGGGCGGTGCCCATAACAAGCAGGAGACAAGAATGAGAATTTCGAACAGGGCCGGCACCCGCGCGGCCGTGATGGCGCTCGCCGCCGTCATGGCGTGCGCGATCGGCGGCATCGCGCAGGCGGCGGATTTCTGGCGCGCCTACACCTACAACGCCGTCGCCACGGTCACCGCGGTCAAGGGGCTGAACGGCATGTTCGATGCGATCAAGAAGGAGACCGGCGGGCAGCTGACCGTGCGCCTGAACCTGGGCGGCACGCTGCCCATCGCGGCGACCAACATCACGCAGGCGGTGGCCGACAACGTGGTGCAGCTCGGCGACGATGCCTTCTTCGTCGGCAGCGCGCCGGTCGGCGCCGTCGTGCGCCTCCCGCTGCTGATCCGCTCGATGGGTGAATTCGAGAAGGCGTGGGACATCGAGGCACCCTACCTGCGCGCCGAGTATGCGAAGAAGGACGTGGTCATCCTCGGACGCTACATCTTTCCGAACAACGTGCTGTGGTCGCGCAAGAAGCTCACCTCGCTGGCCGACATCGAAGGCCAGAAGATCCGCGTGATCGCGCCCGAGCAGGCCGACTTCATCAAGATGCTCGGTGGCATTCCGGTCACGCTCGGCACCGCCGAAGTGGCCGCGGCGATCGACCGCGGCGTGATCGACGGCGCCATCACCGCGAGTTCGGGCTATGGCTACGTGTGGCGCGACCTGCTCAAGTACAGCTATCGGCTCAACATCAGCTTCATCGATTCGCTGGTGCTGGTGAACAAGGGCGCCTGGGACAAGCTGTCGCCGGACACCCGCAAGACCGTGCAGGCGGTGGTGGACGAGCACACCCGCCGCATCACCGATGCGATGGCCGCGGAGGAGGACGACGTGACGCGCAAGCTCGCCGCCGAAGGCATGGTCGTCACCGAACCGACGAAGGCCGACATCGCCACCGCCGAAGCCAGGATGGCACCCTACTGGAAGAGCTGGGCGGGCACCCGCTCCGGCGCCGCGCAGGAAGCCATGCAGAAGATCCTGCCCGTGATCGGGCGCTGAGCATGAAGCCGATTGAAGTGGACGTCACGGCCGCCGCGCCGGAAGACGCAGACGCCTTCAGCCCGCGCGGCAGCCTGCTGGAGCGCGTGACCTGCGGCGCGACCG
>CAIQMJ010000193.1 GCA_903872875.1 uncultured Variovorax sp. | reverse complement strand
GGCCGCAGCACCACGCCCGAGTTCGGTGTGTGCAGTTCGGTGGAGAACAGCCTCTTCGTGACCCGCAACCCGTGGGACCTGGAATACACCACCTGCGGTTCGTCGGCAGGCACCGCGGCGACCGTGGCGGCCGGCGTGCTGCCGATGTCGCACGCGACGGACGGCGGCGGCTCGATCCGCATTCCGGCGGGCGTGAACGGCAACATCGGCCTGAAGGTGTCGCGCGGCGTGTTCTCGCTGGCGCCCGGCCTGTCGGACCTGTCGGGGCTGGTGTCGATCCAGGGCTGCCACAGCCGCACCGTGCGCGACACCGCGGCCTTCGTGGACAACTGCCGCGGCGGCGCGCCCGGCGAGTTCATGCCCTACTGGACGACGCCCGAGCCCTATACCGAGCTGATCCGCCGCGACCCGGGCAAGCTGCGCATCGCGCTGTCGCACGAGTGGGGCGACTTTCGCGCCACGCCGCACTTCGTCGCCGAACTCGAACGCGTCGGCCGCTTTCTCGAAGGCCTGGGCCACCACGTCGAGTGGGCACTTCCGAAGGTCGACTTCCAGGGCGCCTTCGCCGCGCAGACCACCTGCTACATCAGCAACTTCGCGCAGGTCATCGCCGGCCAGATCGCGCGGCTGGGTTACGAGCGCCCGCCGGCCGAGTTGCTCGAACCGATCAACATCAAGATCTGGGAAGCCGGCCTGAACACCTCGTACACCGAACGCTCGAAGATGCAGGCGGTGTTCAACACCACCTCGCGCGCCTTCGGCCAGTTCTTCGAGGACTGGGACATCATCCTCACGCCCATCACCGCGCTGCCGACACCCAGGGTCGGCACCACCGAGTACCTGACGACCAGCACCAACCCCTCGGTCTACGACTGGTTCGACAACCTGTGGCAGAACTTCGCGTACACGCCGCTGGCCAACCTGTGTGGCATGCCGGGCATCTCGCTGCCGATGGCGAACCAGGAGAACGGTCTGCCGCTGGGCATCCAGGCGCAGGCGCGACAGGCCAACGACGGCCTGTTGCTGCAATTGGCCGCGCAGATCGAGCGCGCGCTGGGCGGCAAGTGGAACGGTGGCCGGCGGCCGGGGGTGCACGTCACGGCGGATTGAGCGGGGTAGGGAATGCGGTGCGTGCCGCGCGGCCCCGCTTGCGCTGTCGCCGGAATGCCTGTCCAGACAGGCAATCTCACTGCGCAGGCCGCAGCACGATCCTCGCACCCGCGTGCCCGGTGCCGTCGACTGCCCAGGCCGTGCCCACCGCCGACAGCGGCATCGCCTCGGTCGCGATCTCGAAGCCCGCGGCGGGCGCCGCACCCAGCACGCCCTGGATGGCCTGCAGCAGCCGCGGGAACGGGACGCTCCCGATCCCGCTGCCCATGAGCTGCAGCGCGGAAGACCGCAGCGCTGCACCCGGCAGGTCGATGCTCCGCCCGCCCGCCGCGCCGATCTGCACATAGCGGATCGGCACGCCTTCCGGGCCGGCCTTGGCGGCGGCCACCACCAGTGTCTCTGCGCTGGGACCCCACAGGTAGTCGAGCACCACGTCGACGCGCTGGCGGAACTCGGCCTTGAAGGCCGCTTCCAGCGTGCCGCGATCCTGTGTGAGCGCAATCGTGACGTCGGCGCCGAGGCGCCGCAGGCCGTCGAACGCCGCCGCCTGGCGGCCGGTGGCGATCACCTTGCCGGCGCCCAAATGCCTGGCGATCTGGATCGCCAGCCGGCCCGAGCTGCCGGTCGCGCCGTTGATCAGCACGGTCTCGCCGGCCCGCAGCTGCGCGCGCTCGACCAGCGCCGCCCACGAGGACATGCCCGGGATCGCCATCGCCGCGGCGGTGTCGTCGCCGAGGCCGTCCGGCAGCGCGATGCAATGGTCCGCATCGACGGTGCAGCGCTCGGCCATGGCGCCGTATGGCTGCTCCGGCAGGATGAAATAAACGCGCTGACCGTCCTGGTCGACGCCGGTGCCGTCGATGCCGGGAACGAAGGGCAGTGCGCCGGTTGCGCTGTAGTGCGTGCCCGATGCGCGGCTCTTCGTCACATGGCTGATCGACGCCGCCGTCACCCGGATCAGGTGCTGGCCGGGCGCTGCCACCGGATCCCCGAAGTCACCGTAGACCGGAGGCTGTCCCGCCTCGACGACGATCGCTGCTTTCATGTTCGGCTCCGCTGGTTGCAATGACCGACGCGCGTCGGACGCTTGTCGGTCGGATTGAATATGAGTGCATTATGCACATATATGGCGACTCCATCGCCGGGAAACCATGGGTGCAATGCGGCAACTTCGCACCCAGCGCGCCGTCACTTCGCCGTTGGCCGTGCCTTCGACGCCCGATGCCAGTCCTTCAGCCAGCCGAGCAGGAATTCGTGGAAGGCCTCGGCCGCCGGCGGCGACGCGCGCACCGTCGACCGATAGACGCAGACCTGGCGGATCGCCTCCGGCGCCCGGACGCGCCGCATCACCAGGCCGAGCGGCAATGCGACCACGCCCACGTAAGCCGGCGCCAGCGTCGCGGCGAGTCCCTGGGCGGCGATGCCGAGTGCGGTCGAGATGTTGTCGACCACGTCGACCGCCCGGATGCGCGTGCCTTCGGGCGCATTGAGGTGCATCTGCGCGACGCTGCGCTCATGGTCGCGTCCGGCCGCGACCAGGCGGACGTCGCGCAGGTCGGTCCAGACCAGCGACTTGCGCGCGGCCAGCGGATGCCCTGGCGAGCACCACAGCACCCACGGGCTGTCGAATGCCGGCATGGCCTCGACCTGGCCGATCCCGCTGCGGTCGGGGCCGACGGCCAGGTCCAGATCGCCGCCGGCGATGCGGTCGACCAGGTCGTCCACGGCGGTGTCCCGGATGCGCACGACCACGTTCGGCCGGTCGGCGCAGAACGCGCGGATCGCGCCGGGCAGCACCGCGCTGGCGAGCACCAGCGGCGCGCCGACCCGCACCACGCCCGAGGCCCGATTGCGCACATCCGACGCGGCGGACTCGGCCATCTGTGCATGGCGCAGCACGCTGCGCGCCGATCCGAGGAAGTCGCGCCCAGCGCTCGACAGGTCGACCCGTCGCGTGCTGCGATCGAACAGGCGGAAGCCCAGTGTGGTCTCCAGTTCCGCGATCAACTGGCTCACCGCGGACGACGACAGGCCCATCTGCGCACTGGCCGCGGAGAAGCTGCGCAGGTCGGCGACGGCCGCGAAGGCCTCGAATTGGCGGAGCGTGAAGCGGGTCAGGGGCATGGGTCGATCGAGTGCATGAATGAGGGCATGGAGGATGGCACGGAGGGGGGCACGGCGATTGTCCGGCGTTGCTTACGAATCGGTGAATATTTGTCGATTGTCGTGAAGGAAGGGCGCCCGGATACTGCGACCGCCATCCACTCCGGGCTCGCCCCAGCGACCGTGAATCTCCTTCCCGACACCCATGCCGAACTGGCGCGCCAGTTGCACGCCGCGCAGCGCTCGCGGCTGCAGCTCGAGCATTTCTCCCGCCTGCATCCAGGCATGGACATCGACGACAGCTACGCCATCCAGAGCGCCTGGATGGCGCTGTGCCTGGCCGAAGGCCGGCACGTGATCGGCCACAAGATCGGGCTCACCTCGCGCGCGATGCAGATCGCCTCGCAGATCACCGAGCCCGACCACGGCACGCTGCTCGACGACATGCTGCTGCGCGACGGTGCGGAGATACCGGTCGACCGCTTCATCGTGCCGCGGCTGGAGGTCGAGTTCGCCTTCATCCTGGCGCGCGCGCTGCGCGGGCCGGGCGTCACGATCTTCGACGTGCTCAACGCCACCGACTACGTGGTGCCGGCACTGGAGCTGATCGACGCCCGCATCGAGCAGTTCGACCGCCACACGAGCGCGCCGCGCCGCGTGCAGGACACCATCGCCGACAACGCGGCCAACGGCGCCATCGTGCTGGGCGGGCGGCCGATGCGGCCGGACGCGGTGGACTGGCGCTGGGCCGGCGCACTGCTGTTCAAGAACGGCGTGATCGAGGAATCCGGTCTGGGCGCCGCGGTGCTCAACCATCCGGCCAACGGCATCGCCTGGCTCGCGAACCGGCTCGGCGCGCACGGGCAGTCGCTGGAGGCCGGCGAGATCGTGCTCGCGGGCTCCTTCACCCGGCCGGTGGCCTGCGGCCGCGGCGACGTCTTCCATGCGGACTACGGCTCGCTCGGTTCCATCTCGGCGAGGTTCGTGTGATGCAGACGCCCCGCAACACCTTCAAGGATGCGCTCGCCGAAGGACGCACGCTGGCCGGGCTCTGGCTCGGCCTGGCGGACCCGTATGCGGCCGAGCTGTGCGCCGGCCTCGGCTTCGACTGGCTGCTGATCGACGGCGAGCATGCGCCCAACGACCTGCGCAGCATGCTGGGCGCGCTGCAGGCCGCGGCGCCTTATGGCTGCGAGCCGGTCGTGCGCATTCCGCACGGCGACGCCGCGCTGGTCAAGCAGGTGCTGGAGATCGGCGCGCGGACGCTGCTGGTGCCGATGGTCGAGTCGGCCGAAGCCGCCGCCGCGCTGGTGCGTGCGATGCGCTACCCGCCGGAAGGCATCCGCGGCGTGGGCAGCGGCCTGGCGCGCTCCTCGCGCTGGAACCGCTATCCGGACTACCTGCACGAAGCCAATGCGCGCGTGTCGCTGCTGGTCCAGGTCGAGACCGCGCAGGCGATCGGCCAGCTCGATGCCATCGCGCGCGTGGAGGGTGTCGACGGCGTCTTCATCGGACCGGCCGACCTGTCGGCCTCGATGGGCTACCTCGGCCAGCCCGCGCATCCCGCGGTGCGCGCGGTGATCGAGCAGGCGATCGGCACCATCCTCGCCGCCGGCAAGGCGCCCGGCATCCTGTGCACCGACGAGTCGCTGGCCGCGCACTACACGCAATTGGGTGCCCGCTTCGTGGCCATCGGTGTCGAGACCACGCTGCTGTCGCAGGCGGCGCGTGCGCTGCTCGCGCGCTTCCATGCAGCCCGGCCGGGGCGATGAACACGCGCCACCTTCGTCAATCGACCCACGCTTCGCCCGGAACCTTTCCCATGCCTTCCACACCCCTCGACATCGCCGGCATCGCCGTTTCACCCGACCACTACATAGGCGGCCAGCGGATCGCCTCGGACGAAACAT
>CAIQMJ010000192.1 GCA_903872875.1 uncultured Variovorax sp. | reverse complement strand
GCAGCATCGATTGGACTCACGATGAATCCTGTCGGCGCGATTCGGAGTGAAATGCTTCTCCTGCGCTGCGAGCCCTGCTTGCAAAGTTAACTCTGCAATCCGAAGGGTGGTTGGTCCCTGTCCATACATTTCGACGGACGATCTGAGCAGTTGCAAAACAGCTGATACCGGTGCATTTGGACTCACCTGCAAATGCTCAACCACAGCGTTTAGGCACCGATGCGTCAGCTCCATTGCCGCAGTAAGTCGAAGAAACTCACTTAACCCACTAACCGAAACAAACCAATCTCGTCCAACGAACAAATCAGGAACATCCTCCCTAACCAGGTCGTACAGCGCCAGAAATAGCCGTTCTCCCGGCGTTTCAGCATTCCAAGGATGCAACTCGGAGAAGCTCGCCATACTATTCGAGCCACAAATCGCAGCGATCTCCGATGCCATCTCTCCAAATAGAAACCCGGCTCAGATTGAACCCGGTGGTCGCTGCCAGTCTCGCGACGAATATGCAAAGGTTTTCAAGCGTTGGGGCGCCCAGTTCCGGGAGGTCGTCCAGCATCCGATGATCGAGTCGGTCGCGAATCTTGTCGAGCGCCACGCGCAGCCGCCCGAGGTCGACCACCATGCCAGTCTCGGAGCTCACCGCCCCTGCCACGGCGACTTCAGCGTTGTAGGTGTGCCCGTGAATGCGTGCACTGCTTTCCACATCGATCTCCCGGTGCAGCGTATGCGCAGCGTCAAAGAAGAAGCGCTGAGAAACTTCGAACTTCATCGGATGCCCACCATCTTGTTAGTCTGCACGCTGAGCCGCCAGCGTGGGTCGCGCATGCAGTAGTCGATGGCCCATTCGGTGTTCTCTTTCAACAAGGGGCCGTCCATGGGCTGCAACAGGTGCCGCTCGAAGCTCAATTCGATCAAGGCGTCAAGATCCAGGCCAGGTTGCGGCACGACGACCTTGAGCTCTCGTCCTTCTCTGACCTTGAGCTCGGTATTCGCCTTCGGGCTGACGCAGACCCAATCCAAACCATGCGGCGCTTCCACCGTGCCATTGGTTTCCACGGCGACTTCGAAGTCGCTTGCATGCAGCGCGCAGATCAACTCAGCATTGACCTGCAGCAACGGCTCTCCACCCGTCAGGACCACCAGTTTTCTGCCCGCGGCCGTCGCGGGCCAATGTGCCGCCACCTGGGCGACCAGTTCGGAAGGTGTTGCAAACTTGCCCCCGCCGGTGCCATCCACGCCCACAAACTCCGTGTCGCAGAACTTGCACTGAGCGGATGCCCGATCGACTTCCCGGCCGGACCAGAGATTGCAACCGGCGAACCGGCAGAAGACCGCGGCCCTGCCGGCGTTCCCGCCTTCTCCTTGCAAGGTATAAAAGATCTCCTTAACCATGTAACTCATGGACGAGACTCCTTTTGCCATTTGCTGTATCCCGCAGCCCTCAACTCGCACGCCGGACAGGTCCCGCAGCCGAATCCCCACTCGTGCATATGCTCACGGTCGCCCCGGTAGCAGGTATGCGTATCCTCCTGAATGGCCTTGACCAGTTTGTCGCCGCCGAGCGTCGCCGCCAGTTGCCACGTCTCGGCTTTGTCGATCCACATCAGCGGCGTCTCGATCACCAACGGGCGCGCAATGCCAAGGCTCAAGGCGACCTGCATCGCTTTCATCGTGTTATCCCGGCAGTCCGGGTAGCCCGAAAAGTCGGTTTCGCACATCCCGCCTACCAGTACGGTGCAGCCCCTGCGATAGGCGACGGCGGCCGCTAGGGTAAGGAAGAGTAGGTTCCGTCCAGGAACGAACGTGTTGGGCAGGCCGTCGGTCTGAAGGACGATCTCCGCATCCTTGGTCAGCGCCGTATCGCTGATCCTCCCTAGCACGCCGATCTCGAGCAAGTGGTCCTCGCCAAGCCGCGCCGCCCACTGCGGGAAGTCGTTCCGGATGCGGGCGAGGACCGTGTGCCGGCAATCCAATTCAATGCGGTGGTTCTGGCCGTAGTCGAACCCGATCGTCTCGACGTGCTCATACTGATTGAGCGCCCAAGCCAAGCATGTCGTGGAATCTTGCCCTCCGGAAAAGAGGACGATGGCCTTTCTCGCAATCATTTCGTCTTCCTTTCCTTGGTGCGCTGCTTGAGGGCTTCTGCCCGCTTCACCCTGCCAACAAGATGCAGGGACAACCGCTGGATCTGTCGGGGAGTGTTCTCGACCTCGTCCCAATTGGCGACGGCGCCGTCGACGAACGTCCAGGCGCCAGCGGTCCAGGCGGAGTTCTTCACGAGCGGTTGGAGCCCTTCGACGAAGTCCTCGACCGCGATGCTGCCCGTTCGGCTGTAAAGCGTTTCCATAACGTAGCCCATGGAAACGACGCCCGCACCGTGCACAAGGCGAGATGTGCGGGGCGTGTGATCGTGCCAAGCCTTCGGGAACACCTGCGCTACAGCCGCATAGAAGTTGCTCAGCAACTGGTAGCCGAACTCCATGCGCGTGCTGACGTCGGCGTGGTCCCGAATCGCGCCGCTGTCGGCAGAATTCATGATCACCTTCTGCAACGAGGTGTCTTTGATTGCACCACCGGGGTTGGTGTGCATGGCAATCTGGCCGTGGAGCGATGACTCAGGGCGATAGTTCAGCAGTTCGACAAGCTTCGCCGCCAGCGCGCGCGAGGTCAGGCGCTTGGGCAGCGCTTTCACCTCGGGCAGCAGTTCGTAGATCAACGACTTCGGTAACGGCCTAGTGTTGTTGATCAGAATGAACTGCCTGCGCAGTTCCTCCTCGCTATCGCAGACAACACAAGATACGAACACTTCGAAGTCGTCGCGTCCTGTCTTCGCGAGCGCCGTCAGACGTTGCTGTCCATCGACTACGAAGCCAGGCTTTCCGCCGGCAGTCGAAATTGAGATCTCCACGACGCCGTCGCCCAGAGCCTTGATTTTTGTTCCTCCCAGGAAACCCACAACAACGGCATTGGGCAGCACGGCTTCAGGCTTCTGGAGGTAGTCCTGGATTTCCTGAATGTGTCCCGCGATCTGGGGGCGCTGGAATCCGAACAGCTTCCCGCTCTCGGAGCGGCCGGCCCGGCTGATCTCGCAAGTTGCCAAGATGTCGCTCGCCTTGGCTGCGAAAGCTAAAACATGGGCGCCGGGCGCCTGTTGTGCCGCGACCGCGCGGTACTTGAACGTCGAACTCATTCAGCGAACTTCTTGAAATGTTGGTTGTAGACGGCCAGGTTGTGAAAGCCCCGCCGCTTGTTCCGATTACTGCCGCGGAAGATCACGGCATCGATGCCAGCTTCACTACAGACACGGCAGTTGCATTGCTTCCAGGGCATCTCGTCGAGCGTGCGCTGCAGGGCCGCTTTGGTCTTTCCAAAAGCGACCTCATTGGCAGTGGCGCTCTTTTTGGCGTCCCAGAGAAACTCACGGTTGTAGTCAAGCACAGCGTCGCATGCGCGTTTGCTTGAACCGCCCTTCTTGTCATACAGGCGGAGTTCGCGCAGTGCGTCTTCCTCCAGCCTGACCAAGCTCTCTTGGTCGACGCCGGATTCTTTGGCCTTGCGCTTCAGTCGTGCGTTTTCAGTCGCCTGAGGAACGCGTATCGCCGTGAAGTACTCCAGGCCGCCGTTGATGCCCGGCAGGTAGTAGTTCGCTTTGGCATCTTTGAACGCGCGCGTCAGTGGCGAGGTGCTGTCGAAGCTTGCAATACCGTAATCCGTGAACTCGTGAATCTGCTCCGCTTTTGCGAATCCGAGGATGTGCAGCTTCACCTTGCTGGAGATCTTCTTCCGGATCGCCTGCAGACACTGATGCACTTGGCCCGCAGATAGAGGCACCATCCCGCCGATGGCCAGATACGTGTAGCCCATCTTCTCCAGGCGTTGACCTGCAACGGCCATGCTGTCGGGCGACCATCCCTGAATTACGCCCAGAGGCGTGAAGCCTTTGTCCATCGCCTTAGAGGCCTTCAAGAAGGCGGCGGCATTTTCCAGCGTAATATCGAAGCGCCTGCGGGCTTCCGGGGTGCCGCCTTCCATCCCGCGGCTCTCGGGCAAAAAATCGAAAATGATATGGTCAACCGAGCACCCGTGAGTGAAGCCGCCGTCCGCATAGAAATCGAGCATCATTTCTGGCGTGTAGGGCGGTACTTCTCGGTCCACATACGAGAACGCGCCACAGTCCCCGAAGATGTCCATCTCCGCGAGCTTGCCTTCCATTCGTAGGAACTTGCGGGCACCCACTCGGCGGAACCGCATCATCAGATCTTCCGGGTACTTCCCAGGAAACATGTCATCACCAACGATGCCACGCGATACCAGCACGCCTTGGTAAGGCGGCGTCGGAAAAAACTCATGGGGATAGACGTCGCCCCAGTACATCTCGCGGTCCGCCCCCGCCCGATCCGCTTCGAAGTCGAACGTCGGATCGATCATGTCCATGGAGTCGGCGAAGATGAATTTCATCGTTTGATCTTCTGGGCGTAGAGCTGCACCAAGGCCTGCGACAGCATCTTGACGTCCTGCGGCGTGTTCTGAATCTGGTCCCATTCCCTGTCGAGGCCCTTCCAGGCCCCCTCTGTCCACGCGCAGTCCTTCTTGATGCGAGCGAGTTCTGTGGCGAAGAACTCCCTCTGGCGCTTTCGCGTCGTGGCTCGCGCGGCGATGCGATCCATCAGGTCGCCCAGCGCCGCGATACCGGTCGAGTGCATCAGCCGGCTTTCTGAAGGGGGCTTTCCCCAAGCGTCGGGGAAGGTGTCGCGCACAGCAGACCAAAAATCGATCAATGTTTGCAACATCAAACTGGCGTCGCCCGTTTCATCGCCAAGCGCCTTGAAGTCAGCCAACGCACCGTTGGGATTGTTGAGACTGCGCCTGATCATGTCCAAAATGGCGGTGTCTGTAACAACGTGCCCAGACCCACTGGCCTGCGAAGAGCGTTTGATCAAGCCTCTCAAGGGCGATTGCTCGTGCGAGTTGAGCGCGTTGCACAACTGGCTCGGCATTTGACGTGTCGTTAGATCGCGCGGCAGGGAGACACCCTGCGTTTCGGGCAGTAGTTCGTCGATCAATCGTTGCGGCAACGGTTTGGCCCGGTTCACCAGGATGAACTGCTCTCGTTGCACGTGGATCGAATTTGTCACGAAGGCCACCACCGGGACAACCAGGCCGGGATTCTTCGACTTGGACAGTGCCAGCGATCGCTGCTGGCCATCGACGATCCAAGCAAGGCGGTGCCCTGGGTCGCGCACCGGAATGTGAAGCCGGCCCAAGGACGAGCCCTTGACCGTGACTTCCTTTGCTGGAGTTCCGCGGGACCCCTCAAACTTGATAGTCGACTCTAGAGCCAAGATGATCGCGTTCGGGAACAGCATTCCCCCTTCGTCCAGGTACTGCTTGATTTCATTGACGTGGTCGCGAATCTCCTGGCGTTGGAATCCTTCCAATGCGTGGTTCTTGTCGCGCTGCAGCCGGCGAATATCCGCAATCTGCAGGAGATCGCTGCCTGGAAGGAACGTGAGATAGATCGTGGTGTCGCCCTGCTTCGATCTGACGGCAGGGGCGACGACGACGTGCGGTGATTTTTTCTGCTGTGTCATTGCGCTTCCCAAGCGTTGAAAAAGCGCTTTTGCTCACAGGCGTAGCCGAGGTCTCGCCTCAGCATGACCAGTGCGCTAGTTTTCGATTCGCCGGCCTTCTTCAATTCG
>CAIQMJ010000191.1 GCA_903872875.1 uncultured Variovorax sp. | reverse complement strand
CGCAGACCACCGCGAGCTTACCGGCCACCATGACGTCGGTGCTGCGCTTGAGGCCGTCGAGGAGCGACTCGCGGCAGCCGTAGAGGTTGTCGAACTTCGACTTGGTGACCGAGTCGTTCACGTTGATGGCACGGAACAGCAGCGTGCCCTTGGCCGACATCTCGTTCAGGCGGTGCACGCCGGTGGTCGTTTCCTCGGTCACGCCGATGATCTCGGCCGACTTGCGGGTGTACCAGGTCGAATCGGCGGCCAGCTTGGCCTTGATCGCGGCGTAGAGGATGCGTTCTTCCTCGCTGGTCGGGTTGGCGAGCACACCCAGATCCTTCTCGGCGCGCTGGCCCAGGTGCATCAGCAGCGTGGCGTCGCCGCCGTCGTCCAGGATCATGTTCGGGCCTTCGCCCTTCGAACCCTTGGGGCCGAAGTCGAAGATCGAATGGGTGTAGTGCCAGTAGTCCTTCAGCGACTCGCCCTTGATCGCGAACACCGGCGTGCCCTTTTCGGCGATGGCGGCGGCGGCATGGTCCTGCGTCGAGAAGATGTTGCACGAGGCCCAGCGGACTTCGGCACCGAGGGCCTGCAGAGTCTCGATCAGCACGGCAGTCTGGATCGTCATGTGCAGCGAACCGGTGATGCGTGCGCCCTTCAGAGGCTGCGCCTTCGAGAATTCTTCACGGATGGCCATCAGGCCGGGCATTTCGGTTTCGGCGATGCGGATTTCCTTGCGGCCCCAGGCGGCAAGGGACAGGTCGGCGATGGCCTGGTCAGCGGAGGAAACGGGGGTGGGCTTGAGAACAGCGCTCATGAGAACTCCAAAACTGGTTTGAAAGATGCCACTGCGTTCGGGGTCCGACGGGAAATCGACTCACCGCGAGAACAGCGGGTGAGCGTGGTTGCGATGTGGTCCGAGCCTCACGCCTGATGGCGCTGCAACGCTCCTCGGAACGGGCATTTTAGCCCGAGCCTGTGGCGCGCCGCCAGCAGCGATCCCGGCTTCGGCCTAGACTGCGGCGGACCATCCCAACCTGCCCTTGCGGCACCCGCTCCATGTCTCACGTCCCCCAGGTCACCCACGTCACCCACGCCACCCACGCCAGACACCTGGTCTCCTCGCTCGCGATCGCCGCGTTCGCCGCCGCGCTGCCTTCCGTCGGCTTCGCGCAGGCCCCGGCGACGCCTACCGTGCGCGTGCGCGGCGTCGTCGAAAAGGTCGACGCGACATCGGTGACCGTGAAGGACCGCAGCGGCGAGGTCGTCACGATGGTGCGTCCGGCCGACATGAACGTCTCGGAGATCGTGCCGCTCACGCCGGCCGACATCCGCCCCGACAGCTTCGTCGGCGCCGGTGCGGTGCCACAGCCGGACGGCACCCAGCGCGCGCTTCAGATCGTGGTGTTCCCGGAGGCCGCGCGCGGTACCGGCGAAGGCTTCCGGCCATGGGATTACATGCCCCAGACCACGATGACCAACGCCACCGTCGCGACGCTTTCCGAGGCGCCGGCATCGGTGCCGGGCGGCCAGAAGCTGGTGCTGAAGTACAAGGATGGCGAGCAGACCGTCATCGTGCCGCCCGGCACGCCGATCGTGACCTTCAAGCCCGGTACTGCCGCCCTCGTGGTGCCAGGCGCCAACGTGGTCGTCACCGCGCAGGAGAGGGACGGCAAGCCGACCGCGCTGCGCATGCTGGTGGGCCGCAACGGCTTCGCGCCGCCGATGTAAGCGGACCGGGACCTCGCGCACCGGGGGTGCTCGCTAAAATCGCGGGCTTTGCGTTCAGCCAGCCGACGCCGTGCGCACAGCGCGCTTGCTGTCCGTCCGCGCACCGCGCCCACGCCATGACCTTCGAATCCGAAACCCGCCGCCGCCGCACCTTCGCGATCATTTCCCACCCCGACGCCGGCAAGACCACGCTGACCGAGAAGCTGCTGCTGTTCTCGGGTGCGATCCAGATCGCGGGCTCGGTGAAAGCGCGCAAAGCGACGCGCCACGCCACCAGCGACTGGATGGAGATCGAAAAGCAGCGTGGCATCTCGGTTGCCTCCAGCGTGATGCAGATGCTGTACCGCGACCACGTCATCAACCTGCTCGACACGCCCGGCCACAAGGACTTCTCG
>CAIQMJ010000190.1 GCA_903872875.1 uncultured Variovorax sp. | reverse complement strand
TGACGGCTATCCGACCACCGACCTGCTCGCGCGCCTGCAGCCGTGAAGAACGACCTGCGCGCCATGACGCGCCGCTTCGCGCAAGCCGGTCGCCTGGAGGCGATCCTGTTGCGTCCGGCACGTGGCATGGCGGTGCAGGCGGTCGAGGAGGCAACGGCCGTGGCGGAGCGCGGGCTGGCGGGCGACCGCAGCAGCGCCGCACGGCCGGGCGGGCGGCGCCAGGTCACGCTGATCCAGCAGGAGCATCTGCCGGTGATTGCCGCACTGGCAGGCGGCGTTGGCGTGACGCCCGCGCTGCTGCGTCGCAACCTGGTCGTGTCGGGGCTCAATCTCCTGGCAGCGCGCACGCTGTTCCGCGACCAGCCATTGCAACTGCACGTCGGGGAAGAGGTCGTGCTGGAGATCACCGGTCCGTGCGAACCGTGCTCGCGCATGGAAGACGCGCTGGGGCCGGGCGGCTACAACGCGGTGCGCGGCCACGGCGGCGTCACTGCGCGCGTGCTGCACGGCGGCACATTGCATGCGGGCGACATCATCGAGTGCCGCATGGCAGGGGAGCCGGGCATCACGTGATGGACATCTCCAGCGGCGTGGTCTGGAACGCCAGCTGGCGCCACTGGCCATCGTCGCGCGTCCACACCTGCATCACGCGCGAGTCGATCCGGACCGTGCCGCTGCCGTCCTTGCGCACCGCCACGAGCAGTTGGCGTCCGGTCATGAGCGCGGTGTCCCCCAGCAGTTTCACCTTCAGTTCGGAGCGGTCGACCCGCTGGTAGTCGACATGCGTGCCGCCCGAGCGGAAGTAGCTCTCATAGTCGTCCGCCTGGCCTTTGGCATGGACGTGGGTCAGGTCGGGGTGCAGGATGTCGCGCAGGCACGCGAAGTCCGCGCGCTTCATGGCGTCGCAGCGCTCGGCCTCGCGTGCGAGCAGCGCGGCCTCTGCATCCGGCGGGGTGGTGTGGTTGGCATTCATCGTGGTCCTCGGAGGTGAAAGGGTTGGGCGTCAGCCGGAATGCATGCCGGTGTGTGCCGTCGCCTGCGCACCGACATGCAGGGAGGCCCGCTGCAGCAGCGGGCCGGTGTCTTCGGCTTGGGCAGCCACCCCGTACACCACGTGGTCGGGTCGAACCAGCGCCGCCACGCAGCCGTGCTGTTCGAACCATCGCGCGACGACGCCCTCCGATTCGTGCAGGTTCAGTCCACAGGAGGTGGGGGACGCTTCGCCGAAGCACACGGCCTGCGCGTGCAGCAGGTCCAGCGCTTCCGACCACCGTCCCATCGTGTCGCCTTCCGGCGGGTCTCTCAGCACCAGCAGGAATCCGCGCGCAAGGAGGTCGTCCATCCTCAGGGGTCGGGCCGATGCGTCGGCGGCGAGACGGCAGAGCGGCTGCGGGAACGGCGTGCCCGCAGGCATCGCATCGCGGTCGATCAGCCCGTGCCGGATGCCCGGCAACAGGCTGTGGCGCAACTGCATCTTCACCTGGCCGCCCTGCTGGGCGCGCAGCGCCCGATCGCGCTCGGCGGCGCGAGCCGGATCGCGCTCGCAGATGATCCCGCCCAGGCGCTTGACCGTGGCGGTGACTTCCTCGACCTGTGGTCCGCGCTCGATGCCGTAACTGTCCAGCAAGGCGTCGGTTGCATATCCCTGCAGTACCCAGTCCAGCTTCCATGCGAGGTTCAGCGCGTCGCGCAGGCCCTGGCACATGCCCTGGGCCAGGAAGGGTGGCATCTGGTGCGCGCTGTCGCCGGCCAGCAGCACCGCGCCCTGTCGCCACCGTTCGAGCACCACCGCGTGGAAGCGGTAGGTCGCCGCACGCCAGATGCGCGCATCGGCGGGCGTCAGCCAGGGTGCGAGCAGTGCCCAGATGGCCTCGTGCGGCATCTCCCGCTGCGCCGCCTCGTGCGGGAACAGCAGGAATTCCCAGCGCCGGTGCGTGCCCGGCCCGACCACATAGGTACAGGGCCGCGCCGGGTCGCAGTACTGGATGTTGGTGGCCGGCAGCGCGGCCAGCATGGCTTCGTCGACATGCATGTCCACCACGAGCCAGGGTTCGTCGAACTCGAGGCTGCGCAAGCGCAGTCCGAGCCGCTTGCGCGTCGGGCTGGCGCCACCGTCGCAGGCCACGGCGTAGCGCGTGCGAACCTCGCACAGGCCGCCGTCCGGCTGCCGGACAGATCGGAAGAGGTCGTGTAGGGAAAGAGTGTAGGAT
>CAIQMJ010000189.1 GCA_903872875.1 uncultured Variovorax sp. | reverse complement strand
GGGCGCACTTGATGCGGCGAAGAGCGGCGTGAATGCGGTGCACATCATCGACGGTCGCGTGCCGCATGCGATGCTGCTCGAGATCCTGACCGACCAGGCTTACGGCACCATGATCCGCGCTCGGTGAGCGCGCGCGACGTTCAGAGAACAACAACAAGATGCAGCCCCTGCCCGAAGAAGAGACAAGCGCGCCGACGGTGGAGCCCGTCGTCGCCATCGCCGCGCCGCCGCCTGCACGCAAGCGCCCCAAACCGGGCGAGCGCCGCGTGCAGATCCTGCAGACCCTCGCCGCCATGCTCGAGCAGCCTGGCGGAGAGCGCGTCACGACGGCGGCGCTGGCTGCGCGGCTCGACGTCAGCGAGGCAGCGCTCTACCGCCACTTCGCGAGCAAGGCGCAGATGTTCGAAGGCCTGATCGAGTTCATCGAGCAGAGCGTCTTCACGCTGGTCAACCAGATCCTCGATCGCGATGCGCCGGCGCGCGACAAGGCGGCACGCATCGTGTCGCTGCTCGTGCAGTTCGCCGAGAAGAATCCGGGCATGACGCGTGTGATGGTGGGGGATGCGCTGGTCTACGAGAACGAGCGGCTGCAGAGTCGCATGAACCAGTTCTTCGACAAGCTCGAGTCGATGCTGCGCCAGGCTCTGCGCGATGCAGCCGCGGCGGGCGGCTCGGCCACGCCGACGGTCGATGCGCAGGTGCGTGCGTCGGCGCTGGCGGCTTTCGTTGCCGGACGACTGCAGCGCTATGCGCGCTCGGGTTTCCGGCGGCTGCCGTCGGAGCACCTCGAGGCGAGCATCGCCCTGATGCTGTAATCGGATTGAAGATGACGGATAGGAAGCAGGCGGGCGCAATAGATGGCACGCAGTACAGCCATCCCAAGAACAATTTTGATTTCTGGAGAGTCCTGGCAGCGTTGCTGGTACTGTTCAGTCACCAATTTGCCCTGCTTGGACATCCAGAGCCTTCCGTCTTTCCGCAACTGAGCTTGGGCGCATCGGGGGTATGCATCTTTTTCGTCATCAGTGGCTTTCTGGTGACTCAGAGCTGGCGTCTCGATCCCAATGCGCTTCGCTTTGTGACGCGGCGGCTTCTTCGAATCTGGCCCGGGTTGATAGTCGTCGTCCTTCTGTCGACGTTCGTGCTAGGACCGCTCGTCTCGAACCTGTCGACTGCCGAGTACTTTCGTACCGAAGAAACGTGGCGCTATCTAAAGACGCTGCTGATGAATATCAAGTACGAATTGCCGGGCGTGTTTACTGGCAATCCGTATCCCCGCGCGGTCAACGGTTCGTTGTGGACCATTCCTGTGGAAGTTCGCTGGTATCTCGTAATTTTGTTCGCCGGTGCAGCAGGCTTGCTCAAATCTCGGTATCTCCTGCTCGTCGCCTCGGTGATTCTTGCGCTCTACTATTTCGGCATCTATGGCGCAATGCGCGATACAAAGCCGATCTACTTTCAAGAGTACGGCCTCTTTTTTTTGTATGGTGCCTGCCTCCAGATGTACCAGGACGAATGGAGGAAGCATCTGGTGTTGTCCACCTTGCTATGCATCGGCTCGGCAATCGTCTTTCTGTTGCTTGGACATGCATTTGTAGCTTTCTGGCTCGTGCTTCCTTGTTTGATCGTTTACTGCGGGACGGCATCGACTCCCTTCGTTCGAGGCTTCGGGCGATTCGGTGATCTCTCCTATGGGATCTACATCTATGCGTTTCCTGTTCAACAGACGATCGTCTGGATGACCAACGCCCGATATCCCCTGCCTTGGACGCTGGCACTGTCCGTTGCAATGACGCTTGTCCTGGCATTCGCATCGTGGCACCTGGTCGAACAGCCAGCGCTGAGATTCAAACCTCGGCGCTTGGATCGAAAGACGGCCTGACTCGGGATCGACCGTCGTGTGCTGTTTGAATGTCAACGACGTGCGAGCCAATGCTGCCGTGACTCACCGCCTGCGATCGGTCGGATACTGCTGACGAAGTCCGCCCGCCACGGCATTGAAGTCTCAAACAGATGAGAGAGACACCCCAACCCGACGTCCCGCCTCCACGATCTCCCCCCAGGTCGCTTCATCCACGTCGATGCCGTCCCGCTCGCGCGCACGGCGGGCCGCGCGCTCGGGTTCGCCTGCGATCTGCACCGCATCGAAGCCGGCACCAGGAGGGCTCTGCCGCAGCCAGGCGATGAACTCCTGTGCTTCCTGCGCGAAGCTCGCCTGCGTGCCCAGTTTCGCGGGATCGATCAACACGGTGAGCATCCCGTTGAATACCGAGCGCGTTGCATCGGCGGGCTTGTGCCAGGTGCCGCCGCCGGTCAGCGCACCACCCAGCAGCTCGCAGGCCACTGCCAGCCCATAACCCTTGTGCTCGCCGAAGGTCATGAGCGCGCCGAACAGGCCGCCACTGGCCCCGCCGTCCGCTCCCTGGTTCTGCGGCACGACCACCACGCCAGGGTCGTCGGTCGGACGTCCCTGTTCGTCGATCAGGTAGCCGGGCGGCACGCGTTCGCCCTTGTTGTGCGCGACGCGCATCTTTCCCTGGGCGACGCGGCTGGTCGCGAAATCCAGCACGAAGGGTTCGGCGCCGGCGAGTGGCACGCCGATGCAGCAGGGGTTGGTGCCGAAGCGGCCGTCACCGCCGCCCCAGGCCGCGACCACCGGCCTCGACAGTACGTTGACGAAGTGCAGCGACACCAGCCCCTGTGCCGTCGCCATCTCGGCGAAGTGCCCGATGCGGCCGAGGTGATGTGCGTGCGCCAGCGTGACGATGCAGCTGCCATGCTGCCTGGCACGCGCGATGCCCATCTCCGTCGCCTGCACGCCGACGATCTGGCCATAGCCGCCCTGGCCGTCGAGGGCCAGCAGGCTGCCGAGGTCGACGTTGGTGCGCACCGAGGTGTTCGGCCGCAAGCCGCCTTCGGCGACCGCATCGATGTAGCGCGGCAGCATGCCGACGCCATGCGAGTCGTGCCCGCTGAGGTTGGCGAGCACGAGATTGGCCGCGACCTGCGCGGCTTCGGCCGGCGCGCTGCCGGCGGCGGTCAGGATGGCTGCGCACTGCTGGCGCAGCGGCTCTGCAAGGAGAAGAGGCATGGCGATTTCTTCATGAAGCGAGGAGAGGTCCATTCTGACGGCGCCGCATGTTTGGGGTAGCCTGCGAGGCTTCCGACATCCAAAGACGTGCATCGAAAGGAAGCAATGAAACTCGTCCGTTACGGCAACCCCGGCAAGGAAAAGCCCGGCCTCATCGACAACGACGGCAAGCTGCGCGATCTCAGCGCCGTCGTGAAGGACCTGGGCCCCGAGCAGCTCGGCGATGCCGCACTCGCGAAGCTGGGCAAGCTGAAGACCGACAAGCTGCCGCTGGTCCGCGGCAAGCCGCGCCTGGGTACGCCCGTCGCGCAGATCGGCAAGTTCATCGCCATCGGCCTCAACTATGCGGACCACGCGGCCGAGTCCGGTGCGCCGATCCCGAAGGAACCGATCATCTTCATGAAGGCCACGAGCTGCATCCAGGGTGCCAACGACCCGGTGATGTTGCCCAAGGGATCGGTCAAGACCGACTGGGAAGTGGAGCTCGGCCTGGTCATCGGCAAGACCGCGCGCCACGTGTCGCAGAAGGAGGCGCTCGATTTCGTCGCCGGCTACTGCACCGTCAATGACGTGAGCGAGCGCGAATTCCAGATGGAGCGCGGTGGCACCTGGGACAAGGGCAAGGGCTGCGACACCTTCGGCCCGATCGGCCCCTGGCTCGTCACGCGCGACGAGGTGCCCAATCCGCAGAGGCTCGGCCTGTGGCTCGACCTCAATGGCAAGCGCGTGCAGACCGGCACCACGCGCAACATGATCTTCGGCGTGGCGAAGATCGTGAGCTACGTGAGCCAGTTCATCACGCTGATGCCGGGCGACGTCATCTGCACGGGCACGCCGCCTGGTGTCGGCCTCGGCATGAAGCCGCCGCTGTACCTGAAGAAGGGAGACGTGATGACGCTGGGCGTCGAAGGCCTTGGCGAGCAGCGCCAGGAAGTGATCGCCTTCAAGCGCTGAACGTCGAGCGGACGCGGGCTCGCCGGCCCGCGTCGCGTTGCACTCAACCCCTGTCAAGAGGTCATTCATCCGTGGCGCGCATCCAATCGACCCGTTTCGTGTTCCAGCCGGTCCAGCTCGTGCGGCCGGCCGAGATCGTGGCCTATCGCATCTCCGAAGCCATCCGGGCCGGCGACGTGAAGGTCGGCGAGCGCCTGCCGTCCGAACAGAACCTGTCGACGCAACTGGGTGTGTCGCGCCCGACCCTGCGCGAGGCCATCAAGCTGCTCGTCCAGGGCGGCGTCCTCAACGTGCTGCCGGGCTCTTCAGGCGGCATCTTCGTGATCAGCCAGTCCATTCCGCCGGAGCTCGCCGGGCTGCCGCTGCCCGAGCTGCCGATGGAAGACATCGCGGGCGTGCTCGAGGCGCGCCGGCTGATCGAGCCGCACGTCTCGCGCATGGCCGCGGCCTACGGAACGCCCGCGGATTTCCAGGCCATGCACGAGGCCGTGACCTTGAGCGAGCAGGCCAGTGCGCCGTATCGCAGGAGGCGCATCACGCAGGAGGGCATGGAACTCATGACGATCGCCAGCACGCGCTTCAACATCGCGGTGGCGCGCGCCACGCAGAACAGCGTCATGGTGCAAATGATGGAGATCCTGCTGCGCCGCATGGAGCCTGTGCGCATGCATGCATTGGCCGAGCTGGAGGACATCAGCGTCTCCACGCGCACGCTCGTCAATTCGCTGGAAGCCATCGAGAGCGGCGATCCCGACCTGATCGACAAGGCCACGCTCGATCGCATCGGTCTGCTCGAAGGTGCATGGGAGCGCGCGACCGGTCGGCGCCTGCGGCGGCGGCCGCGCCTGGTTGCCGGTACGGCAGCCGGCCCGTGGCCGGCGCCCGAAATCGCACCGGCGATGCGCGCACCGGCTGCGAAGCGCGGCAAGAAGCAACCATAACGGTGCGCAGCCGGGGCGCTTCCCACGTCCATATCGGCAACGACCGCGTCCCACGTCGGGCATGGCAATTGCTAATGTCAGTATAAAAATATACCGAATTCGGTAAATTTCTGGATGTTTCAGTGGAATCCCGGTGTGGCCCTGGCGGGTCTGGCCGGAGAATCCGCTTCCCATCGGCGCCAAGGAGTCGCAAGCCAGTGTTGCAGCTTGAAAACGTCGTCAAGACCTTCGGGGCGCTGCGTGCGGTCGATGGCGTGAGCCTGCATGTCCGCAGCGGCACCATGACCGGGTTGATCGGTCCGAACGGTGCGGGCAAGACCACCCTGTTCAACACCATCGCCGGCAGCCATGCGCCCGATGCCGGCACCATCACGCTGGGTGGCCACCCCATCGGTGGCCTGCCCGCGCACCAGGTGTTCCATCGCGGCCTGGGTCGCACCTTCCAGATTCCAAGGCCGCTGGGTTCGCTCACGGTGATCGAGAACATGCTGCTGGTGCCGCCCGGCCAGGCGGGCGAGCGCTTCTGGAACACCTGGCTGCAGCGCGGCAAGGTGCGTGCGCAGGACGCCGCGAACCTCGCGCAGGCTCGCGAGGTCATCGACTTCGTCGGCCTTTCACACCTCGCGGACCAGCCGGCGCGCGTGCTCTCGGGCGGCCAGCAGAAGCTGCTGGAGCTGGCCCGCATCCTGATGGCGAACCCTTCGATGATCCTGCTCGACGAGCCGGCCGCGGGCGTGAACCCGGTGCTGCTCGAAAGCCTGATCGAACGCATCCTTCTGCTGAATCGGCGAGGCATCACCTTCCTGCTGATCGAACACAACATGGACATGGTCATGCGCCTGTGCAACCCGGTCATCGTGATGGCGCAGGGCAAGGTCGTGATGGAAGGGCCGCCCGATGCGGTGCGCAGCGATCCGCGCGTGCTCGACGCCTACCTGGGAGATCAACCATGAGCGCCGCGCCGGGCCACCCCAAGCAAGCTCGCTCCGAAGGTAGCCCGGTGACCGATGCGGTGCTGCGTGCCGAGAACGTCGTCGCCGGCTATGCGCGCGACCTGCCGATCGTGCATGGCGTGTCGCTGGACGTGCGCGCGGGCGAGATCCTGGTCGTCCTCGGGCCCAACGGCGCGGGCAAGTCGACGCTCGTGAAGTCGCTGGCAGGTGTCGTGCCGAAGTTCGGCGGTCGCGTCATGCTCGCCGGGCAGGACATCACGACCACACCCGCCCATCGTCTCGCCGCAGCCGGCGTGGGCTTCGTGCCGCAGAACGCGAACGTGTTCACGTCGCTGACCGTGCACGAGAACCTGCGCGTCGGCGGCTACCTGCTCAAGGCCGAACTGAAGCAGCGTCTCGACGAGGCCTATGCGCGCTTCCCCGATCTCGCCGCGCGCCGTGCGCATGCGGGACATGCACTCTCGGGTGGCCAACGCCAGATGCTCGCCATGGCGCGCGCGCTCATGACCGCGCCGCGCCTGCTGCTGCTCGACGAGCCGAGCGCCGGCCTGTCGCCGCTCATGGTCTCGGAAGTCTTCAGGCAGGTCCGGCAGATCGCCGACAGCGGCATCGCGGTGCTGATGGTCGAGCAGAACGTGAAGGCCGGGCTGCGCATCGCCGATCGCGGGCTGATCCTCGTGACCGGCCGCGTCGCGCACGAAGGCCCGGCGCGCGCGCTGCAGGACGACCCGGTGGTCGGCGAACTCTACCTGGGCCGGCATACGCAGCATGCGCCGGCATCGGGCATCGAGGAGGGCGCCGCATGATCGCCCAAGCCATCGTCGACGGCCTGTTGTCCGGTGCGGTCGTGGCGTTGGGCGCCATCGGCGTGACCTTCAGCCTGTCGATCCTTCGCTTCGCGAACTTCTCGCACGGCGACCTGCTGGGCGTGGGGGCCTACGCGGCGCTGTTCCTGCTCGCGATGGTTGCCGGCCCCGGCGTGGCGGGCGGCGCGCTGGCCGAGCCGCTCGGGCCCTTCTCCTTCGGCTGGGGTCTGCCGCTCGCGCTGGCCTTCGCGATGATCGTGGCGGTGGCCGTCTCGCTGCTGCTCGACGCCCTGGTGTACCGCCGGCTGCGCCGCCGCGGGGCCGATCCGCTCACGCTCGTGTTCGCCTCGTTCGGCCTGGCGTTGGTGCTGCGCAACCTCGTGCTGCTGCTGTTCGGGCCGGACCCGCACAACTACAGCACCGAGATCCAGATGGCGGTGCGGTTGCCTGGCGGCGTGCTGGTGATGCCCGACCAGATCCTCGTGTTCGTCATCACGCTGGCCGTGCTGGCCGGGCTCTGGGTCTTCCTGCAGCGCACGCGCTACGGCATCGCGATGCGTTCGGTGGCGGAGAACCCGGTGCTCTCGGGCATTGCGGGCATCGACATCGCCGCAGCGGTTCGCATGACCTGGATCGTGTCGTCGATGCTCGCCGCGCTGGCCGGCGTGTTCTACGGCGTCACCGTTCAGTTGCGGCCGGAGATGGGGCTCAACCTGCTGCTGCCGCTGTTCACGGCCGCCATCCTCGGCGGTGTCGGCAGCGTGAGCGGGGCCGTGCTCGGCGCGTTGCTGATCAGCCTGGTCGAGAACCTGGCGGCGATCGTGATCCCGAGCACCTACAAGCCGCTCGTGCCCTTCGTGCTGCTGTTGCTGGTGCTGTACTTCCGTCCCGCCGGCCTGTTCGCTCCAAAAGGGGGGCATTGACATGCTGTCCTACCTCGTCTTCTTCATCACCGTGGCCGCCATCCTGTCGATCGCCACGCTGGGCCTGAACCTGCAATGGGGCGTGTCGGGCCAGTTCAACGCCGGCGTCGTCGGCTTCCTGGCGGTGGGCGGCTACAGCCTGGCCATCCTCACCATGCCGGCGAGCCGTGACCTGCTGGTTCGCCTGAATGCACCGTTCGCGCTCGGCATCGCGGGGGCGCTGGTGATCAGCGGCGTCGTCGCGCTGCTGGTGGGCATGGCCACGCTGCGCCTGCGCAGCGACTATCTCGCCATCGCGACCTTCGGCATCGCATCGTCCATCCAGGTGCTGGCCAACAACCTCGAGCCGCTCACGGGCGGCTCGCGCGGGCTGGTGGGCATCCCTCGGCCCTTCGAGTCGCTGGGCGCGAAGGGCTTTGCCTGGGGTTATCTGGCGATCGTGCTGTGCACGCTGGCGCTGGTCTACATCGCGCTGCAGGCGCTGCTGCGATCGCCGTGGGGCCGCGTCCAGCGCGCGCTGCGCGAGGACGAAGCCGTATGCGCGGCGCTCGGCAAGAACGTGGTGCGCTTCCGGCTCACCGCGTTCGTGATGGGCGCGATGCTCATGGGCCTGTCGGGTGCGCTCTATGCGGGCTTCGTGGGCACCACGAGCCCCGGCGAATTCATGCCGATCCTCACGTTCCAGATCTGGGCCATGCTGATCGTCGGCGGCAGTGGCAGCAACGCGGGCGCGATCGCCGGCAGCTTCGTGATCTGGGGGCTGTGGACGCTCTCAGGCGCCGCCATCGTGTCGGCGCTGCCGCCGCAATGGCAGGCGCAGGGCGGCGCGCTGCAATCGATTCTCGTGGGACTGGTGCTGGTCGCCACGCTGCTGTTCCGGCCCCAGGGCCTGTTCGGGCCGCGGCGCGCCACCTGATGCGTGCCATGCCCTTCGCGTCGCCATCCTTTGCTTCCATTGCTTCCTTCCCAACCCTCCAGGAGTCATGACATGAGCGTTTACAAAAGCAGGTGGCCGGCCGTGGCCGCGCTGGGCCTTGCGCTGGCATCGGGCCAGGCCTTCGCGCAGCAGGAATGTCCCAAGCTCGGCGGCGTGGTCGCACTCACCGGCGCCCAGGGGGCGATCGGCAAGGTGATCGCCGACTCCGGCAAGCTCGCGGTCGACCAGATCAACAAGGCCGGCGGCGTGAAGGGCTGCCAGGTGGAGTTCGTACTGCGCGACGACACCAGCCAGCCGTCGGTCGGCCTGGACGCGGCGCGCTTCCTGGTCGACGTGCAGAAGGTCCATGCGCTGGTCGGCTTCGTCGGCAGCGGCACGGCGCTGGCGGTCGTGAACTCGGTCTCGGTGCCCAACAAGATCCCGACGGTGGCCTGCTGCGCCGTCACGCCCACGCTCACGCGCATGGCCGAAGAGGGCAAGACCGGTGGCTACTTCTTCCGCACCATTCCCACGGCACGCACCACGGCACTCGCCCATGCCAAGGCGGTGACCGAGCGCGGCTACAAGAAGACCGTGATCATGTACATCAACAACGACTTCGGCAACGGCGTGGCGCCAGACACCAAGACGGCCATCGAGAAGATGGGCGGCAAGGTCGTCGGCAGCTTCGGCTATGCCGAGAACCAGCCGTCCTACCGGTCCGACGTGACCAAGGCGCTGGCGCTCGAACCCGATTCGCTGGTGCTCGTCGGCCTGTCGGCGGACGGCACGGTGCTGCTGCGCGAATGGTTTGCGCTCGGCGGCACGAAGAACGTCGTGCTGCACAACACCATGCGTTCGATGGACGTCATCAAGGGCGTTGGCGAGCGCTTCCTCGACAAGGCCGTGGGCATCGACAACGGCCAGGCGACCGGCCCCACCGCCGATGCCTTCAACCACGACTTCCAGGCCGCCTACAACCGTCCCGCGGTCGGCCCCGGCCTGCACACGATGTACGACGCCGCCGCCGTCACGCTGCTGGCGATGCAGGCCGCGCCCAAGCTCGACGGCGCGTCGATCCGCGACGCGATGCGCGCCGTGTGCGACCGCCTGGGCATTCCGCTGTCGATTGGCGGGTCGTTCTACGGCACTGCGGGGCTGGTCGACGGCGAAGGCAACAGCCTGCTGCGGGGTGCGGACGGCCACCCGCTGACCGATGCCAGGTCCGTGATTTCCGAGCTGGTGGCGCGCTATGGCCTGGTCGGCGCGCCCGGCGGCATGTTCTCGCCCGCGCCGGAGGCGACCATGCTGGTGCGGCTGACCGCTGCGGTGACGCTGGCCGACGTGG
>CAIQMJ010000188.1 GCA_903872875.1 uncultured Variovorax sp. | reverse complement strand
CGGCGGAAGAAGTCCGCGAAAGGCTCGATCAGCACAGCCCGCAGCCATTCGGCGGTGTTGCGCGCCTGCGGCAGCGCCCGCTGTGCGGGTTCGGCCGACAGCAGCACCGTCAGCACGCCGACCGCCATCGACGCGGCCATCACCAGGTAGGCGATCTTCCAGGCGTTGTCCTGGTAGCCGGCCGTTCCCGCGACCTCGGCCCAGGCCGCGACCCAGAGCACGCCCGCGCCGGCCCAGATCATCGCGAGCCGGTAGCCGGTCTGGTAGGCCGCGGCCAGCGCCGCCTGCTTGCGCGTCTCCGCGGATTCGATGCGAAAGGCGTCGAGCGCGATGTCCTGCGTGGCCGACCCGAAGGCCACCAGCAGCGCACACCAGACCAGCGGCGGCAAGCCGGCGCGCGGGTCGTTCAGCGCCATGCCGATCAGTCCGGCCACGACCAGCGCCTGCGCCAGCAGCAGCCAACTGCGACGGCGGCCGAGCGCGCGGGTGAGCACTGGAATCGGCAGCCGGTCGACGAGCGGCGCCCAGACCCACTTGAAAGCGTAGACCAGGCCGACCCAGCTCAGGTAGCCGATCGCGGTGCGCGCCACGCCCGCCTCGCGCAGCCGGAAGCTCAGCGTGCCGAGCACCAGCAGCAAGGGCAGGCCGGCCGCGAAGCCGAGCGCCAGCATCCGCAGCGTCGCGGGTTCGAGGTAGACCCGCAGCGCATCGCGCCAGCGCAGGGAAGGGGAAGCGTCGGCGGCGGAAGGTGTGGACATTGGGGGCAAATCGTGGCGGCCTGCTTATTATTCCCGCATGTGTTTCCTCTGCGGACCCGATGTGCGCCGCGGCGGCCCCTGGCAGGCTCGCCGCGCCTTCCTGCTGGCGGCGGCCGGCAGTGCGGCGCTGCCTGCTCTTGCGCAGGTCGACGTCGGCCGCGCGTCGGTCGCGCGCAACTTCGTGTCGGCCGACAACATCGAGCGGGCCGGCACCCAGCAGTACGGTGAATTGATGTCGCAGGCCAAGGCGAAGGGCGCGCTGGCGCCGCCGGGCAACGCGCAATTGCAGCGCCTGCGCGCCATTGCGCAGCGGATCATTCCGTTCGCCGCGCAATGGAATCCGCGCGCCGCCCAGTGGAAGTGGGAAGTGAATCTGGTCGGCAGCAAGCAGATCAATGCCTTCTGCATGCCGGGCGGCAAGATCGCGTTCTTCACCGGCATCCTCGACCAGCTCAAGCTGACCGACGACGAAGTCGCCATGGTCATGGGCCACGAGATGGCGCATGCGCTGCGCGAACATGCGCGCGCCCGGATGGCGAAGAACGCGGGCACCGGCGTGGCGCTGTCGATCACGGCGCAGTTGCTCGGGCTCGGCCAGGTCGGCGACATGGCGGCGCGCGCGGGCACGCAGCTGATCTCGCTGCAGTTCAGCCGCAGCGATGAATCCGAAGCCGACCTGGTCGGACTGGAGCTTGCCGCCCGGGCCGGCTACGACCCGCGTGCCGCCGTGTCGCTCTGGACCAAGATGGCCGCGGCGTCGAAGAACCAGGGCGGGTTGAGCTTCCTGTCGACCCACCCGAGCGGACCGGACCGCATCCGCACGCTGCAGGCCAACGTGCCGAAGGTCGAGCGGCTCTACCGCGAAGCCAAGCGCTGAACGCTGAACCCGCGGCGCGTTCGCCGTCTGCGCAGGCTCAGCCCTGCACGCGCATCAGCACGACCACCGCATAGACCAGCACCGACAGCCCGAGCAGGCTGAAGCCGACCGTGCGGCGCCGGTTGGTCTGCACCCAGAGGATCACGCCCGAGATCGACAGGAAGATCAGGCTGCCTGCCAGCGTGTCGACCAGCAGGATCCAGGGCACCGACATGCCGGTGCCCTTGTGCATGTTGGTCAGCGTCGCGACGAAGCCGTTGCTGGTGGTGGTGACCGCAACCGAGCGGTTCCCCGCCCAGTACTCCGCCTGGACCGCCGCATGCGGGCCGCCGAAATTGAAGGTCCAGCGCGCTGGCTGCATCAGGCGCGGCGCGGCTGCGGTGGGCGTCGCACCCGTTGCTTCGGCTGATGCCGCATGGGCGCCGGCCTCGGCCTTGCCACCCGGCGCCTTCTCGGTCCAGGCCACGGGACGGGCAGCTTCGACGCGGGTGTTGTTCGGCGGCCCGCCCAGTTGGAGCGCCGTTTGCAGCCAGGCGGCCATGGCCTCCGGCGTCGCGGGTGCTGGATCGGGCAGTGCGAGCTGGCTGTTGGCGCGCGCCTGCGCGACCGGCGGCAGCTTGAGCACCGCCCGGTGGTTCAGCCAGATGCCGCTGAAGCCGAAGGTCAGCCCGAGGATCGCGCCCCAGAGGCCGAACCAGCCGTGCGTCTTGCGGACCCAGCGCACGAAGGCGGCGCGGCGATGGTGCGGATGCGGCGTGGCGATGCGCGCCGACGGTGCAGTCGAGGTTGGAACGGCGGCCATCAGCTGGCGTTCCGGGACAGAGGGGAATGGAGCAGGGCGGGCAGATGCATCTGTGGGTGGCCGGCGAAGCGCGCATGTTCACGCGCTGCGCCGGCGAGAGGGGTGAAAGGCGAAGGAACACCGCATGGTAAATGCGAGTGAATTGCATTGCCTTTTGCTCGCCTATGTCGCCCCGCGCGAACGCGGCGATGCCGGGTGGAGCGTGCCCAACGTCCGGCTGGAGGTGCATTGCCGCTGGCACGCCACTTGCATCTCAACTTGTACACAAGACAGGATGCTTGACGATGGTGCATGAAACGACCTCTGCCGCGCCCGGCGATTCGACCGCCTGGATCACGAAGATCGACCCGCCTCTGGCGAACGCCGCCGCGCGCGGCGGTCCGCTGGCCGGCCTGCGCTTCGCGGTCAAGGACAACATCGACGTGGCGGGCGTGCCCACCACCGCGGCCTGCCCGGCCTTCGCCTACCAGGCCGGCGCCCACGCGCAGGTGGTGCAGCGGCTGCTCGATGCCGGTGCGGAACTGGTCGGCAAGACCAATCTCGACCAGTTCGCCTGCGGCCTGAACGGCACGCGCTCCCCCTACGGCCCGGTGCCCAACAGTTTCGATCCGTTCTATGTCTCGGGCGGTTCCAGTTCGGGCTCCGCCTGGGCGGTGGCGACCGGCGCGGTCGACTTCTCACTTGGCACCGACACCGCCGGTTCAGGCCGCGTGCCGGCCGGGCTGAACAACATCGTGGGCATCAAGCCGACCAAGGGACTCATCAGCGCGCGGGGCGTGGTGCCGGCCGCACAGAGCGTCGACTGCGTGTCGATCTTCGCGCGCACCGTCGACATCGCGGCGCGCGTGCTGCAGGCGGCGATGGGGCCGGATGCGGGCGACCCGTACTCGCGCACGCTCGCACTGTCCACCGCACCGTTGCCCGCCAAGCCACGCGTCGGCGTGCCGAACCGGCTCGACTTCTTCGGCGATGCGCAGGCCGAGGCCGCCTTCGCGCAGTCGCTCGACCAGCTCGAGACGCTGGGTGCCGAGCTGGTGCCGATCGACTACGCGCCGCTGGCCGAGGCGGCAGCGCTGCTCTATGAAAGCGCGCTGGTCGCCGAGCGCTATGCCGCCGTGCGCGGCTTCTTCGACCTGCACGAGGACCAGGTGATCGAGCCGGTGCGCAGCATCCTGGCGCGCGGCCGCGACTACAGCGCGGCGGACTTCGTCGATGCACAGACCCGCCTGCGCGCACTCGGCCAGCGCGCGGCGCCGATGTGGGCGCACATCGATGTGCTCGTGGTGCCGACCGCACCGGCCAGCTACACGATCGCGCAGATGCAGGCCGACCCGGTCGCGCTCAACCAGAACCTGGGCGCGTACACCAACTTCGTGAACCTGCTGGACTACGCCGCGATCTCGGTGCCGACCTGCCTGCGCGCGGACGGGCTGCCTTTCGGCGTGACGCTGGTCGGGCCTTGCGCGAGCGACTTTCCGTTGGCCGAACTCGGCCAGCGCATCCACCATGCGAGCGGGTTGACGCTGGGCGCCACCGGCGAGCCGCTGCCGGCGCCTGCTGCGTTGCCACTGATGAAGCCGGCAGAGCCGATCGCCATGCTGCGGGTCGCCGTCGTCGGCGCGCACCTGTCGGGCATGCCGCTCAACACCCAGCTGACCGAGCGCGGCGCCGTGCTGCTGCGCGAGACGCTCACCGCCCCCGAATACCGCCTGTACGCACTGCCCGGCACCGTGCCGCCCAAGCCCGGCATGGTGCGCGTGGCGGCGGGTGGCGCGTCGCTGATCGTCGAGGTCTGGGAGATGCCGGCCACCGCCTACGGCTCCTTCGTCGCGCTGATCCCCGCGCCGCTGGGCATCGGCACGCTGACACTGGCCGACGGCAGCAGCGTGCAGGGCTTCGTCTGCGAATCGCTCGCGCTCGAAGGTGCCGAGGACATCACGCACCACGGCGGCTGGCGCCGCTACATCGCTTCGCGCAAGGCCGCGCTCGCCTGAGTCGCCGGCCGTCCTTCTTTTCGCCTTTCCGTCTTCTTCAGTTCCGCTTTCGACATCACACACAGGAGTTGCTTCATGGATACCCAGGAAAAAACCTTCCCGAGCGCGAACGCGGCTGCGCGGCCGTCGCGCCGCCAGCTGCTGCAGACCGGCGCCGCCGGACTCGCCGTGCTGGCTGCGCCGGCGCTGGTGCGTGCCCAGTCGACACCGAAGATCCGCATCGGTTTCTGGCCGGTCGCAGCCGGACTGCCCTTCTTCGCGGCTGTCGACAAGGGCTACTTCAAGGAGGCCGGCCTCGATGTCGAACCGCTCAAGTTCGCCGGCGCCCAGCAGGTGATGGAAGCGATGCTCTCCGGCCGTTCCGACGGCAGCGCCAACGGCACCGGCTCGGCCAACCTGGCGATCGGCGAGATCGCGCAGCCGGGGCTGTTCAAGATCTTCTGCACCAATCCGAGCAATGCGAAGTTCGTGCTCGACGAGTTCATCGTCGCCAAGGACAGCTCGTTCAAGGTGATGGCCGACCTCAAGGGCAAGAGGGTCGCGTCGGGCCCCGGCATCCAGAACGTGACGCTCGCCAAGACCATGCTGGAGCGCGCAGGCGCCACCGGCGCGACGGTCAGCGAACTGCCGATCGGCCAGCACGTCGCCGCGCTCGTGGCAGGCCAGGTCGACGCCTGCTACACGCTGGAGCCGACCGGCACCGTCGGCCGCATGAACGGCACCACGCGCGTGCTCGAAGCCGGCGTCGTCGCCAAGTACATCCTGGGCGATCCGATGGCGCCATGGCACGGCGGCGCCGCCAGCCTGACGACCGAGTTCATCAAGAAGAACCCCGAGGCGACGAAGAAATTCATCGCCGCCTATGCGCGCGGCGTCGAGCTGGTGCGCAGCCAGCCCGACGATGCACGCCAGTACATGAAGGGCTACACCGCCATCGAAGGCGCGCTGACCGCCGAAGTGCCGCTGGCCTCGTACATGCTCTACAACGAGTTCAAGCCGAGCGACGTCGCGTACTTCCAGAAGTTCTACGACCTGTTCACCGACAAGGGCATCTTCGAGAAGAAGGTGCTGGTCGACGGTCTTCTCTACAAGGGCTGATCATGGCCGACACCAGCATCACGCCGGCTGCCGGCGCCAAGCCCTGGACGCCGCCCGCGGCCAACGCCGCGACCGCCGCGCCCAAGCCGCCTCTGTGGGACAAGCTGCTGCCGGCGATCGGGCCGGTCGTG
>CAIQMJ010000187.1 GCA_903872875.1 uncultured Variovorax sp. | reverse complement strand
CTGCTGCTGCCCGCGCTGGCCTTTCTCGCGGTTTTCTATGTGGCGCCGCTGGTCGACCTGCTGCGACTGAGTGTGGCCGGCGATTCGGCTGAACCGGGTGTGACGCTGTCGCACTTCGCGCGCGTCTTCGAGGTGCCGCTGTACTGGAACTCGCTGCTGCGCACCTTCGGCATCGCGGCCACGGTGGCGGCGCTGTGCGCGCTGTTCGGCTACCCGACGGCGCTGCTGGTGCACCGCGCTCGCGGCGGCTGGCGCGTGGCGCTGCTCGCGGCCATCGTGCTGCCGTACTTCATCTCGGTGCTGATCCGCACCTATTCATGGATGGTGCTGCTGGGCCGCAACGGGCCGATCAACAAGCTGCTGCTCGGCCTCGGGCTGATCGACGCGCCGCTGCCGCTGATCTTCAACCGCGCGTCGGTACTGATCTCGATCAGCGCGGTGCTGCTGCCGCTGATGGTGCTGACCGTGCTCGGCAGCCTGGCGCGGCTCGACCCGCTGGTGCAGCGCGCTGCGGCCGCCAGCGGCGCGGGGCCGCTCGCCGTGTTCTGGCGCGTGCTGTTCCCGCAGACGCTGCCGGGCTTGCTGGCCGGCGTGCTGCTGGTCTTCATCTCCGCCCTGGGCTTCTTCATCACGCCGTCGCTGCTGGGTGGGCCGTCCGACCAGATGTTCGCGATACACATCACGCAGCAGGCGGACTTCCTGGCGGCGGGCGGCTTCCTGCAGGCGCTGGCCGCAGTGCTGCTCGCGGTCACGCTGGCGGTCGTGGTGGCGGCGGGGCGCCTGCTGGGCTTCGAATTCATCTGGGGCGGGCAGCGTGCGGCACGCCGGGCGGCCACCGACGACGGCCGTGTGCCGACGCGTGCGGCACTTTGGCGCACTGGGTTGGCGCAGCGGCTTGCGGATGCGCTGGGCTGGCCGCTGCTGCGCCTGCTCGGCCGCATACCCGCGCTGCCTGCATCCGTGGTGGCCGGTGCGCTCGCGGCCATCGCGCTGCTCGCGCTGCTGCTGCCGATCGCCATCGGTGCGCTGATCTCGTTCAGCAACGCCGTGTACATGAGCTTCCCGCCGCCGTCGTACTCGCTGCGCTGGTACGAGAAGTTCTTCGCCGATCCGATCTGGATGGCGTCGCTGCGCACGTCCGTGGTCGTCGGCGTGCTGGCCACCGTGCTGTCGGTGCTGCTGGGCGTCTCGGCCGCGCTGGGGCTGGTGCGGTCGACGCTGCGCGCCAAGTCGGCGTGGATGACCTTCCTCGTCAGCCCGCTGATCGTGCCCGGCGTCGTGCTCGGCCTGTCGCTGTACAGCCTGTTCCTGCGCGCCGACCTGGTCGGCGGCGTCTGGGGGCTGGCGGCGGCGCATGCGATCGGCGGCATCCCGCTGGTGCTGGTCATCGTCGCGGCCGGGCTGCAGTCGGTCGACACGCGGCAGGAGCAGGCCGCGGCCGTGCATGGCGCGTCGCCGCTGCGCGTGTTCCGGTTCGTCACGTTGCCGGCCATCCGGCCCAGTGTGGCGGCGGCATCGTTCTTCGCCTTCCTGCATTCGTTCGACGACCTCGTCTTCGCGATGTTCCTGAGCGGCTCGCGCATGACCACGCTGCCGCTGCGGCTGTGGGGGAACGTCAACTACAAGCTCGACCCCGTGCCCGCGGTGGTCGCCACCTTCGAGGTCGCGCTGATCCTCGTCGGCCTTTTTTTGGCGCGCTCCGCCTGGTCGGTGCGTTCGCGGCGCTGAGCGCGCACCGCCCGATTCATTCGATTCATCCACCCGCTTTCCAAAGAAGGAACCCCATGAAGACCCAGAACGCGGCGCAGCCGCGCCCCGAAGCATTGCCACGCGTGCAACGTCATCCGTTGCGGCAGGCGTTGCTGTCCGTCGCCATCGCCGTCGGCACGCTGTGCGGCGCCGGCGCGGCCTGGAGCCAGTCCAGGGAAGTCGTGATCCAGGACCCGGGCGGCACGTATGGCGAAGGTCTGCGCCGGCTGGTGTACGACCCCTTCACCAAGGACACCGGCATCAAGGTGCTGACCGTGCAGGAAGCGCGCGGCGGCCCGCGCATCAAGGCGCAGGTCGAGGCCAGGCGCACCGAGTGGGACCTCGGCTTCATCTTCGACCAGGAAGTGAGCCAGCTCGACGCCTACCTGGCCGACATCGACTACAGGAAGCTGTCGCCCGAGGCGCAGAAGACCGTCGCGTCGCTGCCCAGGGAAGCCGTGCGGCCGAAGGGCGTGGCGCTGCAGGTCATCGGCGTGGCGCTGGTCTACAACAAGGAGGCCTTCCCTTCGAAGAAGTACCCGAAGACCTGGGCCGACTTCTGGAACGTGAAGGACTTCCCCGGCAAGCGTTGCCTGCCGCAGTGGTCGCGCTTCGTCTTCGAGTCGGCGCTGCTGGCCGATGGCGTGACGCCCGACAAGCTGTACCCGGTCGACTTCGACCGCGCGCTGCGCAAGATCGCGGAGATCAAGCCGCACGTCGTCAAGTGGTGGCTGACCAACTCGCAGGCGCCGCAACTGCTGCTCGACGGCGAAGCATCGGCTTGCCTGTCGTACACCGGCCCGGTCGCACGCCTGAAGAAGGAAGACGCAAACGCACCGCTGGAGATGACCTGGGACCAGGCCTTCACGTACTACGACTTCTTCTCCATCCCGAAGAACGCGCCGCACCCGGACGCCGTGCTGCAACTGCTGTCGTACCGGCTGGACGCGCAGCGTGCCGCTCGCGTGGCCGAAGCCACCAGCGTCGCGCTGCCGTCACCGCGCGTGTATGACGCGGCCGACCCGAAGCTGCGCGACTACTGGACGAACAGCCCGGAAGTCGAGAAGAAGGCGATCAAGTGGAACGCGGACTTCTGGGGCGCGAAGGCGAAGGACGGGACGACGAATGAGGAGTATGGGCAGCGGAAGCTGAACGAGCTGTTGGGTGGGTGATCAGCCACGCGCACGCCGTCCCGATGCGCGGCTCAGAGCTTGAAGTTCATCACCTTGATGAGCCGCTTGAAGTCGTCGCTGTCCTTCTCGATCATGGCGCCGAAGGCATCGGCCTCCTGGTACACGAGACCCAGGTTGGACTTCTCCATGCCGGTCTTGAAGGACTCTTCCGCCGCGGTCTTCGCGGCCATGGTGCGCAGGATGTTGACGATCTCGTCGGGCGTGCCCTTGGGCACCGCGAGGCCGCGCCACACGCTGATCTGGATGTCCATGCCGCGCTCCTTCAGCGTGGGCACGGTGTCGAAACCCTTCAGGCGCTTGTCGGACATCACACCCAGGCAGCGCAGCTTGCCTGCGAGCAGTTGCTGAGAGGCCTCGGCCACGCTGACCGAGATGGCGTCGATGTGTCCGCCCAGCAGGGCCAGCACGCTGGGCGCCGCGCCCTGGAAAGGGACGTGCGTGAACTGCACGCCGGTCTTGTTCTCGACCGCCATCCCCGCGAACTGGAAGACGGAGCCGGGCCCCGAGTTGCCGACGCGCAAGCCCCCGGGATTGGTGCGCGCCGCCGCCAGGAATTCTTCCAGCGTCTTCCAGGGCGCATCGGCGCGCACCGTGATGCCGGCGGGGTCCGCATTGAGGCCGGCGATGGGCCTGAAGTCGGCCGGCGTGATCTTGCCCACACCGAGGTGCGGCATGATGGCCAGCTCCGACACGACCATGCCGATCTTGTAGCCGTCGGGGCGGGCATTGGCGATCTCGGCCATGCCGATGGTCGCGCTGGCGCCGGGCTTGTTGATCACCGTGAGCGGCTGCGGAAAGTGCTTGCGCGCCGCGTCGGCAAACAGGCGCGCGAGCACGTCCGTACCGCCCCCCGGCGATGCGGGCACCACCACCTCGACGGGGCGCGACGGGTAGCCGGCCGTCTGCGCGAACAGTGCGCCCGGGACGATCATCGAGGTGCCGGCGCCCAGCAGAAGGTTGCGGCGATTGAGAGTGAAGCGGTTCATGGTGTCTCCTTTTTTGGGGTCAAAGTGATCGGACGTCTTTCACCCCTTGCGACGCGAGCACAGTGCGCGGCGCGGGTGCATACAGGGCGAAAGTGGGCAGCAGCGCCTGGGCACAAGCCAGGTAGCGCGCGCGGGCGGCGGCGTACAACGGCGCGGCCTCCGCGCAGGGCTCGAAGCGGCGCTGTTCCGCCGCGAAGCACCGCGCCGCGGTGGCATGGCTGGCGAGGATCACGGTGCGGCCCAAAACCAGCCGCCGCAGGCTTTCCAGCTCCTCGCTTTCGGTCGCGGGGTCAAGATGCGAGGTCGGCTCATCGAGCAGCAACAAGGGCGCGTTCTTCAAAAAGGCAG
>CAIQMJ010000186.1 GCA_903872875.1 uncultured Variovorax sp. | reverse complement strand
TGTCCGACGATACCAACAATGGCGATTTGCCTCTGGGTGATAACAAGACGGTAGCCGGCGCGCGATGGGCCGAGACGACGAGCGACGACGCCCAATGCAACACCCAGGCCATCCGCCGTATTGACGTTGTATGTTGCGTTGTTCACTTGAATGGCTATGGCACCGCCGGGCATCCTGCCAACGTAGATATCCTCGAATCCTTTTTCCTTCAAACCCAGGGAAAGTTCTTGCAAATCCTGGTCCGAGACCGGCTGGCCGACGTCCGCAGGAGGGGAGGCCGCGCTCAGCCCTGGCGAAAGATTAGTGGCTGGCTGAGTGACAACCAATGCCGGCGACTCGGGCAACCCCGCTGCGGAAAATTCGCGAATCGTGGCAGTCGGAGTATCTGAGACATAAGTGGAAACCGTTTTCTCTGCAGAGTCGGCTCCAGCTGATTCGAAAGGTGCTCGACTGACAGGACGAGTGCTCGGAACCTTGTACAAAGGAATTGAAAGCCCCAGACTCATCCAATTCTTTTTGCCCCTGTCCTCGCCACGAATTTGAAAATTTGCGCCCAGACTGGCGATCCATCCAGCGGGAAGCCAATCCGCTGGAGCAAAAACCCTTGCCCCCGCCCAAGCATTGCTGTCGTCGTATTCCACATGCGTCTGCAACCACGAAAGCGGTCGATAAGCAACACTGCCGAAAATCCCATCCAGCGGCTTTGCATCTCCGATCAATGTCGATGCGCGACGCGCGTAGCCCAAGCTGAAATCGAAGTTTTCAGGGCTGTAAGTGGCTACGCCATAAAGTGTTCTGAAGTAATTGATCTGGCCACCGAAATCGGTGCCGCCAACGGCGACCCGGAATTTTTTAGCTTCGTCAAGAGTTACGCCCGCCTTGAAATTGAAAGACAGGTCACGCACGCCACAATTGTCGATGAAACAGTTCGTTTGCATCGTACTGCTAGCCAAACGCCCTGATATTTCAAGGTATGGCGACAAACCAAACCCGCCAACGAAATTGTGACCCGTGGTCTTGTATTCCTGATACGGAGACCTTGTTGCGGGGCCGCCGACGACCTTGTCGTCATATGCAAAGGCAACGCTCCCCCATGGAAGCAGGTAAGCAGTCGGCGTTACGGACAAGCCTGTGAAACCAGAAGCGCTGAGGACACTTTGCTGGGCAAAGGAAGGCTGGGCAACGCCCAAGCCAACCAAGATTACCGTCGCACCCACGCCGCCAATACGTACCATTACTCGCCTTCGACGCCCGTTCCTGACCGGGCACTAAAAAAAAATCGACGGGCAGCGGGGATGCCACCCTTCGATGTGTTTGCTTGCTCCGTTAACGAGCACTCAAGTCTCAGGTTGATCCGCTCCCACCGGTCGAACCGCCAGTGCCGCCCGTACCGCCGGTGCCGCTAGCTGACGGCGTAGGCAGTGCATCGCCAGCAGTCTTTGCAGACGTCAGAACACTTGCCTTCACAACACCATTGGTCAGCAAGACCGAAGCCGTATTGTCCAGAACCTGGTCAAGCGCCGATCCAACCACGAAGCCGATCGCTTCGTAATTGACAGCAGACGCAGCGGCCAGAATCGCATCAGCTTCGGCCGGGGTATTGCCCGCAGCAATCAGCGCAGCCCTGGCGACGGCAACCGCGGCGGTACGATATCCCGTCATCGAAGCATCGGAAGAAACAGACGCTGCAAAAACCGGATCGGACTGAATCTTCGCGATGAACTGCGCCAGCGTCAGCGTCGAAGAACCCGAGGCAGACGCCGCCAGCATCACTTCGACCATCATGTCCGTGAGTGGGGTGAAGTTAGCCGAAGTGCCCTTCGCCAGCACACCTCTATAGCTGATGGAACCCAAAGTCGCAGCACCGATGCACGGATACGCGATCGAGGTCTCAAGGGTCGTGTATTTACCGCCGGCATCCGTCGATCCGTTCAGAACTGCACCATTGGCGCACGTCAGTCTGACAGCTGCGCTCGGGCCAAGGGCCTTACCGGTCGCGGCAGTACCGCTGACTGTGACGTTGGTACCCACGCCATCACCATCGCCACCACCGCCGCCGCAGGCAGCCAAAACCGCCAACATGCTTGCCGACACAACGGCCCGCAGCGCCTTCGAACCCAAGAACTTGCTCATAAATATCCCCCGCTCAGTAAGTCAAAGCGACTCAGTTCGTTCAGTGATGGGCTTGCATCGCGGTCGCTGGGGCACGGCGCAAGAGGGAAACCACCACTCGAAAAAATCTTCTTTAGTTGACAGTCTGTGACCACTGTCAGGGTAAGTCTAATTG
>CAIQMJ010000185.1 GCA_903872875.1 uncultured Variovorax sp. | reverse complement strand
GGCCCCGGCCACGCTGGTCGGCTCGTCCAGCGGCAGCTCCCGCAACATCTACATGGGTGTTCGTCACAATTTTTGATTGCAACCGGCGGCTCCCCACTGCGGCGCCGCGATGTACCGCAGCGGCAGGACGAAGGGACTTTTGCATTGTTTCTCTAAGGTTTGGTGCCGGGGCAACCCGGCGCCTTTTTTTGCGCACGGGTGCCTGTCCCGGGAACGCGCCGAGAAGGTGGGCAAGGGCATCTTCTCCCGTGCGAGGTCGGGCCGACCGTCCGGCGCCCGAGGCGGTGGCCAAGGAGGCGCGCAGTGCGGGCGGCACAAGGCGCCTGCTTGGAGCTGCGCACCGGAGCGGCGACGCCGCCTTGATCGGCTCGCGCGGTGGCCTAGTGAGCGCGCGCCGCGGCCGAGCATCCGTCGCCTCGTCCGTGCAGTCACTGGACATGGACTCTTCCGGACCGCCGATCCCCGGGACCGCTGGATGCGCGGGTGCGTGCTGCTCGGGCGCGCCGACCGGGCTTTGAGCGACGGTGGGCGCCTTCTCGTGCAGGACTGCGCGTTGCGCTTCGGCCAAGTGCCCAGCGATGCGGATCTGCTCACCCGCTGCCAGGCAAACGCGGCGGGCAAGGGTGGGACCAGGTTCTCCGGAACGCCGAACCGGTCCGCGTTGATGTCGAGCACCAACTGCGCTTCGTGCAGCCGTGCCAGCACCCAGTGGTGGCCATGCCGCCTGCCGTCGCTCGCGCGCCGTGGCGTGAACGCCTGGCCCATGCCCTTGGAGGGCGGCGCGTCCCTTTGTGGCCGGCCACCGCCGGCGACCCCGGAGACCTCTGAAAGACGCGGAGCATGGCGAATTCATTTCTTCGATACAGCGAATAGGCCAGCCTGCGTTGCCGGGCACGCACCGGCCCCCCAGAATTGACAGCGGTCAACAAACCGTTCGCGACAACGAATCGCGGATATCGACAACCGCCCAGGAGACACTCCATGAGAACCTTCCAGGTCGCCGCGGCCATCGCCGTGTCGCTCGTTTGCGCCGCCATTCCGGTGCACGCACAAGCCCCCGCTTCCCGTGACTATCCCAGCCGGCCGATCCGAATGATCGTGCCGTTCCCGGCCGGCGGTCCCACCGACCTGCTGGCCCGCGTCGTCGGGCAGCGCATGGGCGAGTTGATGCGCCAGCCGATCGTGGTGGACAACAAGCCGGGCGCCAACACCATCATTGGCGCCGATGCCGTCGCGAAGGCGGCGCCGGACGGCTACACGCTGCTGATGGCCATCGACAACACGCTGGTGATGAACCAGTACCTCTACGCCAAGCTGCCCTACGATCCCGTCCAGGATCTCGAGCCGATCGGCAAGGTGGCCACCACGCCCTTGGTGGTCATGACCCACCAGGCCGGACCCCAGTCCATGCAGGCCCTGGTCGCGCAGGCCAGTGCCGGCGCACTGAGCTATGGCTTCGGCACCTTCACGTCCCAGCTCTCAGGCGAGCTGCTCAAGCGCACGCTGGGCAAGGAGGTGGTCTCGGTGCCCTACAAGGGCAGCGCGGGCACGACCCAGAGCCTGCTGACCAAGGACGTCACGTTCACCATCGACGGCATCACGACCGCCATGCCCCATTTCGAGAAGGGCACGCTGCGGCCGCTCGCGCGCCTGAGCGCCAAGCCCATCCCCACGCTGCCCAACGTGCCATCGATGGCCGATGTGGGGATCAAGCTGCCCGACATCGACGTGTGGATGGCGCTGCTGGCACCCAAGGGCACGCCCGCGGCGGTGGTGAACGAGCTCAACCGCGCGCTGACGCAAGCCCTCGCCTCCAAGGACGTGCAGGAGAAGCTCCTGGGCGCCGGGCTGCTGGCCGACGCCAGCTCGCCGCAGGCGTTGCGCAGCTTCATCGCCTCGGAG
>CAIQMJ010000184.1 GCA_903872875.1 uncultured Variovorax sp. | reverse complement strand
TGCTGGCCCTCGACCAGAACTTTCACGGTGCCGTCTGGCAGCTTGAGCATCTGCAGGATGGTCGAGACGCAGCCGACCTCGAACATGTCCTCGACCGATGGCTCGTCCTTGGCAGCCGCCTTCTGGGCGACCAACATGATGCGGCGCTCCGCCTCCATGGCGAGTTCGAGCGCCTTGATGCTCTTCGGCCGACCCACGAACAACGGGATCACCATATGGGGAAACACCACCACATCGCGCAGCGGCAGCAGCGGCAGATCGATCGCGGTGGAAGGCAGGGGAATATGACCGGACATGGAAATCCTTTGTGTGATCACGGAAAGATGGTCGGCGTCGCGCAATTTTCAAGGTTGCGCGTTGCGCTTTCAGACGGACGCACAAGAAGCGCACCGCCAGAAAGGTCAAAAAGGAAATCGACGGGCCGTCGGGCCATTGGCGCCCTACGCCTTCTTGGCCGCCTCGCGATAGACCAGCAGTGGCGGCTTGTTCTCATCGATGGTCGACTCTTCCACCACGACCTTGTCGACGTTCGTCGCATTCGGCAACTCGAACATCGTGTCGATCAGCGATTGCTCGAGGATCGAACGCAAGCCGCGCGCGCCTGTCTTGCGAGCGAGCGCCTTGCGCGCGATGGCCTTGAGCGCCGCAGGGCGGATTTCGAGATCGACGCCTTCCATCTGCAACAGCTTGGTGAATTGCTTCACGACGGCATTCTTCGGCTCGGTAAGGATGCGCACCAGCGCGTCTTCGCTGAGTTCGGCCAGCGAGGCGACCACCGGCATGCGGCCAACCAGTTCGGGGATCAGGCCGAACTTGATCAGGTCTTCGGGCTCCACGTCGCGAAACACCTCGGTGATGCTGCGCTGCTGCTTGCTCTTGACCGACGCACCGAACCCGATCCCAGAGGCTTCGGTGCGGTTCTCGATGACCTTCTCGAGCCCTGCGAACGCACCACCGCAGATGAACAGGATATTGGTCGTGTCGATCTGCAGGAAGTCCTGGTTCGGATGCTTGCGGCCGCCCTGCGGCGGTACGCTGGCCATCGTGCCTTCGATCAGCTTCAGCAGCGCTTGCTGCACGCCCTCGCCCGACACGTCGCGCGTGATCGACGGGTTGTCGGATTTGCGCGAAATCTTGTCGATCTCGTCGATGTAGACGATGCCGCGCTGGGCACGCTCCACCTCGTAGTTGCAGCTCTGCAGCAACTTCTGGATGATGTTCTCGACGTCCTCGCCGACATAGCCGGCCTCGGTCAACGTCGTCGCGTCGGCCATCACAAAGGGCACGTCCAGCATGCGCGCAAGCGTCTGGGCCAGCAACGTCTTGCCCGAGCCGGTCGGTCCGATCAGCAGGATGTTGCTCTTGCTGAGTTCGACATCGTCGCCCTTCGCCTTTTCCTTGTGGCGCAGACGTTTGTAGTGGTTGTAGACCGCAACCGACAGCATGCGCTTGGCCGGCTCCTGGCCGATCACGTAGTTGTCGAGGTTGGTCTTGATTTCCAACGGCGTCGGCAGGTCGCTGCGTGCCTCGCGCACCTCGTCGCCCACAGGCAGTTCGTCGCGGATGATTTCGTTGCAGAGATCGATGCACTCGTCGCAGATGAACACCGACGGGCCGGCGATCAGCTTCTTGACCTCATGCTGGCTCTTCCCGCAGAACGAGCAGTAAAGCGTTTTTTCGCTGGAAGAGCCTTTTTTCTCGGCCATGGGCAGGTGCCTTGTAACTGGAATTCAACAATGATAGCGAAACAAAAACGGCGTTCTCCGTGTGGAAAACGCCGCTCTTTTTTTGACACACCTGGCGCCGAGCGCCAGGAAGCCATCAACCGCGCTTCGAGATGACCTGATCGATCAGACCGTAATCCTTGGCTTCATCCGCCGTCAGGAAGTAGTCCCGCTCGGTGTCGCGCTGGACCTTCTCGAGCGGCTGCCCCGTGCGCTCGGCCAGGATGCGGTTCATCTGGTCCTTGGTACGGAGAATGTCCCGCGCATGGATTTCGATG
>CAIQMJ010000183.1 GCA_903872875.1 uncultured Variovorax sp. | reverse complement strand
TGCCGCGCCAGCGCGATGGCCTGCGTGGCCAGCCGTGCCTCGCCGGGCGACGCGACCTCGGCCGAGATGATCAGCGGCGTGCCCGCCTCGTCGGCCAGCACGCTGTCGGCCTCGTCGACGATGGCGTAGCTCAGGCCGCGCAGCAGCAGCCGGCTGACCCGTGTCGGCTTGCCGCCGTCACCGCCCTCGCCGCCGCCATAGATCTTCTCGAGCTTCAGGTGGAGTGAATCGGCCTGCGCACCCAGCACGATGCGGTCGCGCAGGTAATCGAAGACCACCGTCTTGTTGGTGCAGTAGACGACGTCGCAGGCATAGGCCAGCTGCCGCTGCGCGTGCGTCATGTCGGCCGTCACGGCTGCCGAGCTGATGCCGAGCGCCGCATAGACCGGCTGCATCAGCGCATGGTCGCGCTCGACCAGGTAGTCGTTCACGGTGATGACGTGCACCGGCTGGCCGGCCAGTGCTGCGGTGCACGCCGGCAGCGTGGCGGTCAGCGTCTTGCCCTCGCCGGTCTCCATCTCGGCGACCATGCCCTGAAGCAGCACCCAGCCGCCGATCAGCTGCGTGTCGAAGTGCCGCATGCCGAGGATGCGGTCGGCGGTCTCGCGCACCAGCGCGAAGGCATGGGCCACCAGCGCGTCCCGCAGTCCTTCGCGGCGCAGCTGGCGCGTGAGCTCGCGCGCCTCTTCGCGCAGGCCGTCCGAATCCAGCGCACGCATCGCCGCCTCGAAAGGCTGCACCTGCCGCACGATGGCCCGCGCTCTTCGTGGCCGGGCGCGCAGCCGGCGGCCGATCCGGCCGGCGACGGCATCGCCCAGCCGGTCGAGCATCTGGTCGCCGCGAAGCTCCGGACGCTCGGGATACACGTCGTCGAATGCCGCGACGTCGCTAGACATTGAAGGTCCGCAGGAAAAGCCGGCGCGCCGCCGCGTACCACTGCAGCCCGATGGGCTCCGGCGCATGCTCGAAGCGCACGTAGACGCGGCTGCCGAGCTTGTCCATGCGGATACCGGCGGGCAGTTGCAGGTCGAGCACGAACAGTTTCTGCAAGGTCTTCGCCTCGCCCTGCGCCGCCGCCGGGTCCAGGCCGATCCGGCCGCCGCCCTGGAAGCTCAGCGTCATGCTGGGCAGCTGGTTGGTCGCCCCTGGCACCTCGCGCAGCACCTGCGCCCGCACGATGGTCGCCGGATGGTCGACCGGGCGCACATCGACCCGGCGCGAGCCCTGGCGCACCTTGTCCGCATTGACCTGCGGAATCACCACCCGCACCGTGGCCGGCCCGTCGTCGGTGACATAGGCCAGCAGTTCGCCGCGCTGCACGAAGCGCCCGGGCATGTTCTGCACGTCGGCCACCACGAAGGTGCCGTTGCCGGGACTGCGCACCTCGATCTCGGCCAGCCGCTTCTGCGCCAGCTCGACCGCCACCCGCGCATGCGCCATCTGCTGCTGAAGGATGTCGGCCTGGACCCGGTTGGCGCCGAGCGCGGCGTTGTACTTGGCGCCGATCCCGGCCAGCTCGGCCTGGAGCACCGCCAGGCGGGCGATGAGCTCGGGGTCTTCGCACTGCACCAGCAGGTCGCCCTTGCGAACCTGCTGGCCGGGCGCGGCCGCCACCCGGGTGACGAAGCCGTCGACGTTGGCGCGCACCTGCGCCTCATCGGGTGCCCACACCACGCCTTCGCTGCGGGTGAACGAGGGCGCCGGCAGCGCGAACAGCAGCAGCACGGCCACCAGCACCACCGCGCCGCTGACCGCCACCGCCCGGCCGCGGCGCCGCTGCAACTTGGGACTGTTGAAGAGGTAGCCGACCTTGCGGGCCACCGGCTGCACCAGCATGTTGTAGATCGACCAGATCGCCATCAGCACGCCGAAGACGAAGAACTTGCTCGCCACCAGCAGCACGATGGTGAACATCATGAACATGCGGTAGAAGAACGAGGTGATGCTGTAGAAGACGAACCAGCGCCGCTCGCCATCGGCCACCACGGGCGAGTGCACCTTGTCGACGGCGAACAGGTACTGGTTGACGAGATACCCGAGATACTCGTTGGCACGCTGGCCGAGGTTCGGGATCTCCAGGTAATCCGACAGGATGTAGTAGCCGTCGTAGCGCAGGAACGGGTTGCCGTTGAACAGCAGCGTCGAGATGCCGGTGATCAGGATGACGTTGTAGGCCACGGCCCGGTCGGTGCCCGGCTCCAGGTAGACCCAGGCGATCATCGCGACGGCAGCGATGAACAGCTCGGTCAGCATGCCGGCGGCGCCGACCAGCATGCGCCAGCGCTTGTCCTCGAAGGCCGAAGCGGACGAGGCATCGACGTAGGGAATGGGCATCAGCAGCAGCAGCATGACGCCCATCTCGTGCACCTCCCCTCCCCTCGCCTTGATCGCGAAGGCGTGGCCGAGTTCGTGCAGGATCTTCACCAGCGGGAACAGCAGCCACATCAGCAGCACGTTCTCGACCGAGAACACGCGGTCGAGCATGCCGTCCGAGAAGGCCTTCCAGTGCATCGCGGCCAGCACGATGGCCGCCAGCACCGTGGCGCACCACAGCACCGCCCCGAACCAGCCGAACAGGGGCCGCGCCGCCGGCATCAGTCGCGTCAATGCGCGGTCCGGATCGAACAGCGGGAAGCGCAGCGACATCGGGTTGCCGATGTACTGCCTGATGCGCTGCTTCAGGTGCTTGCCGCGGCGCTCGTGCTGCTCGCGGATGTCCGGCGGCGCATCGCTTCGCAGCACGTCCGCCCGGTGCAGGTCGGACAGCAGCTTGATGATCTCTTCCTGCGACGGCACCTCGTTGCCCAGGCGCTCGCTCGCCAGGTCCCAGATATCCTGCATCGTGCGCTTGCCGTCCATGAGGCCGATGACCAGATTGGCGACCGGCGTGAAGCGGTGGAAACGCCCGCTGGCATGGTCCTGCAGCACATACCAGATGCCGCCGCGATAGACGTGCCGATGGATCTGCGCGTGGTTGCGCAGCCGCGGCCGCACATGGGCCACCCGGTACCAGGATTCGCTGAAAAGGGATTCGGCCATGCGTGCTGCCCGGTGTCTCGCTGCCCCGGCCCTACACCCAGGACCAGAAGGCCAGGCGGAACCAGTCGATCATCTTGTGCGTCCACTGCCAGATCAGCTTGCGCTCGCCCACGTCGATCTTGCCGATGCCTTCCATGCCGGGGCGCAGCCGGTCGCTCGCCTGGCCGACGGCCGCCTCGACGCGGAAGAAAGTACGGCCTTCGTGCGAAGTGGTCACCGGGGTCAGGTGGCCGATGGCCAGCGGAAAGACCTCGCCAGGCAGCGAGCTGAGCATCAGTTCGCCCTGCTGCCCTTCGCGCACGTCGGTGATGTCGCTCTCGTCGACTTCGAGGATGACGCGGTACTCGTTCAGCGGCGCGATCTCGAAGAGCGTCTGGCCGCGCTTCACTGCGCCGCCCAGCGACTGCGACAGGTCGCCGCTGACGACGATGCCGTCGAACGGCGCCGTGATGCTGGCGCGCGCGATCTGCTCGCCCAGCAGCGCCATCTGCGCCTTGGCCTGCTCCACCTGGGTGAGCGTGACGTTGACCTGCACGCGGTCCGACTTGGCCAGCGCCTCCTGGTACTGGTTGGCGTACTGGTCGGCCTGGCTGGCCCAGCGCAGGTATTCGAGCTGCAGGTCGCGCCGGTCGAGCGTGGCCAGCACGGCACCGGCCTTGACCACGTCGCCCGCGCGCTGGCCAGCCGTCTCGATGTAGCCGTCGTAGGGAACCACCAGCACCCGGCGCACCGCACCTTCCAGCGCGGCGTTGGCACCCACGTGATGGCGACTGCTGGCCACGCAGAAGAAGATCACGACCAGCAGGATCACCGCGGCGGCCAGCTTTCGGCCGAAATGGCGAGGGCCGATGAACCGGCCGAGCTGGTCGCGCGCGAGGTCCTTGAGGCGTGCGACCAGCAAGCGGTCGTTCAGCCGCTTCTCTTCCAGGATGCGGCTGCACAGCGCCACGACGGCCTGGCACAGCTCGACCTCCGTCTGCAGGAAGGCCCGGTCGTTCGGGCGCTCGAAGGTGAAGGCGCCGCAGACGCCTTCGCCGGTGACGAAGGGCACCGTCAGGATGCAGTCGCTGCCATGCTGACGGGCCAGTGCCGCATGGTCGCGGACCACCAGCGTCTGCGCGGCCGGTGCCGGCATCCGGACCAGCGACTTCTGGTCGATCGCCTCGTCCATCGCGCTGCCGATCGCGCGGATCAGGTCCATGCGCTGGCCGATCTGCGCGCTGTGCGACACGGCGTCGACCCGGGTGTGCGCGCGGCGGCGAAAGCCCACGCTCACGCGATCGCAGTCGAGCCGTATCGCCAGGTCGGTCACCAGCGCATGCGCGGCGGCCGCGAACTTCTGCTCGGTCATCGCCGAGGCGACCAGGTCCAGCGTGGCCATCAGGCGCTCGCGCGTGGCCTGCTCGTGCAGCGACTGTTGGCGCAGCAAGGCCGCCTCGATGCCTTGCACCCCCCATTGCAGTTGCCGGATGGCCTCCTGGACGACGGCGTCGCCGTATGCCGAGGCCTGCAGCGCGACCAGGCCGTGCAGGTGCGCGCCCAGCACGATCGGGTAGGCGATGGCGGACTCGCCTTCGCGCTGCAACGCGGTCGGCTGACGGGCTTCCAGCGCGAGGTCGGCGACCTCCGCTAGCAACTCGGTGGCGACACGGCCGGCCGGCCAGAACGCGGCGGGCAGGAACGGCCCGGTGTCCGGCGGGCCGAGCACCAGCACGGCCTGCGTGGCGCCGTCGATCTGGCTGGCCTGAAGCGCGAGCCAGGTGGCGTTGAAGTGCGCCGCGTCGGCCGCGATCGCATCGGATGCCGTGGCGTCGGCCAGGCGGTTCCAGAGCGCCTGCGACGTCATGCGGGCGTGATGGCGCCGAAACGCTGCTCGTATTCCTCGACGCCCTGCGCAAGCGTCTGGGCCAGGCGCTTGGCGGCGAAAGGGGTCAGTGCGATGCGGTGCGACAAAGCGATGTCCGCGGCGCCGCCAGCGGGCGACACCCGGCGGTGACCGAACAGGAGGGTGATGCCGGCGTCGGTGCCGCTCACCTCGCACGTCGTCGCCGGCACGCCGCGGGGCGCGGCGGCGTCCCACCGCGGCGCAAGGGGAACGCTGCTGGCCACCGGCGCACCGGGTGCACCGGGCACGGCCACGCCGCCGTCATTCTTCAACATGCCTTGTCGTTCCTGTTTGATGTCCCGGTGCGGATTGTCATGCTGTCGTTTCCGTCTCTTCGCTGGCGGCCGTGTCCCACTGGACCGCCGACGCGCCGCGCGGACGGCCCGCCACGGGGTCCGCATCCAGCCACTTGCCGGTGCGCAGGTCGAAGCGCCTCGCAGCGCCCTGTGCCGATGACTTGCCCCGGATCTTCCAGGCACCGGCGCCGGCCAGGCCGGCCATCGCGATGTCGCCGACGGCCGCCGACCCGGTCGACGCTTCCGTCTTGCCCGAATCGTCCGCCGTGCCCACATCGCCGCCGACCGCATGACGCGGTGCTGTCGGTCCTGTCGGTGCTTCGGGGCCGGCGCGCACCCCTGCCTCGCCGACCGGGCCGACCGACGCGTTGCCGTCGGCAGCCGGCACGTCCGGCATCGCCGGCGGCGCGACCGGACCTTCGCCCGGGCCGGCGTTTTCCGCCTCGGCGGCTGCGCGGTTCGCAGCCATCTGCGCGTCGTCGGCCGCGCCCTGGCTCGATGTCAGTTCCGTCGGCCGCAGGCTGAACTCCACCGCGGCGGCAGCCTTCCCTTGCGGCGCGGCGATGCTGGCGAGCAGTTCCGCCATGCGCGCCAGCATCGACTGGTTGCCCACCTCGGCATCGGGCTCGCGCCCCGCGTCGAACAGTGGCGTGTAGACCACGTCCTGCGCACGCGCGATCAGGTCGGGCGAATTGCCGGCCCAGCCGAAGCGCACCACCGACACCGGCTTGCCGTCCTCGAAGGTGATGGCCTCGTAGTCGCCGGCCATCACGTCGTTGGTGAACGAGCCGTACAGCAGGTCGCTGCCGACGCCGCCGAACAGGATGCTCAGGTTGTTGCCGCCATGGAGGATGTCGTCGCCGCCCTGGTAGAGGTCGATGGTCTGGGCCAGCACCACCTTGCCGTGCTCGTACAGCACCTGCGCGTTGTCGCCGATCACGACATTGAAGCCGTCGTTGCCGAACAGTTCGTCGTTGCCGTTGCCGCCGAACAGGATGTCGTCGCCGTTGCCCGCTTCGACCCGGTCGTTGCCGCCGATCTGCGGCTGCGTCGTCACGACTTCGATGTAGGCGCCGCTGGCATCGCGAGTGATCTCGCCGTTGTCGCCGAGCACGACGTTCCCGCCGTCGCCGGCCTTCAGGTCGTCGTTGCCGATGCCGCCGACCACCACGTTGCGGCCGTTGCCGGTCACGACCCGGTCGTTGCCGCCGACGGCGGTATCGATGCTGACCATGTCGCGCACGATGCCGGCGTCGTCGATGGTCAGGCGGCCGTTGTCGCCGAAGACCACATCGTCGCCGTCGCGCAGCCGGACGACGTCGTCGCCATAGCCGCCGAGCACGTACTTCAGGCCGTCCTGCGACACGATGGTGTCGTTGCCGCCGCTGGCCGCGACGTCGTCGAAGGATTCGATCAGCGTGGCGCTGCCGGCGGCGTCGAGCACGATCCGGCCGTTGTCGCCCAGCAGGATGTCGTGGCCGTCGACCGTGCGGATGCTGTCGTTGCCGACGCCGCCCAGCACGACGTGCGTGCCGCTGCCCGCTTCGATGGTGTCGTCGCTGCCCAGTCCGGCCAGGTAGCCGGTGGTCTCGATCAACTGCGCCACGTTGCCGGCGGCGTCGAAGACCGCGTGGCCGTTGTCGCCCAGGACGATCGCGTTGCCGTTGCCGATCCGGATGATGTCGTGGCCCACGCCGCCGATGAAGAACTTGTCGCCGTCGAGCGCCGTGATGACGTCGTTGCCTCCGCTGGCCTGGCTGTCGACGCTGGAATCCATCGCGGTCACGCGGCCGGCCGCGTTCAGCACGATGCTGCCGTTGTCGCCCAGGATGTAATCGCGGCCGTTCCCGGTGGTGAGCGTGTCGTTGCCGTAGCCGCCGATGACGAAGCGGTTGCCGTCGCCGGCGCTCAGCGTGTCGTCCCCGCCCAGGCCGCTCAGGTAGCCGGTGCTTTCGAAGCGCTGCAGCAATTCGCCCGCCGCGTCGAAACGCACCAGGCCGTTGTCGCCGAGCACGACACCGTCGCCGTTGCCCAGCGAGATCAGGTCGCTGCCGACGCCACCGATCACGTTCTTGTTGCCGTCTGCAGCAACGATGGTGTCGCTGCCGCCGCTGGCTTCGAGGTCGCTGCTGGCGTCCAACGTCACGGCCATGCCCAGGGCGTTGAAGGTGATCACGCCGTTGTCGCCGAAGACCGTGTCGTTGCCGTTACCCGTCGTGACACGGTCACTGCCATAGCCGCCCATGAGGACATGGTTGCCATCGCCGGCGACGATGACATCGTCGCCGCCCAGGTCCGTCAGGTAGCCGGTGCTTTCGACGCGTTGGAGGACTTGGCCTGCCGCATCCAGCGTCACGATGCCGCTGTCGCCGATGAGCGTGCCGTTGCCATTGCCGATGGTGACGCTGTCCGCACCGACGCCTGCAATCACCAGCCTGTCGCCATTCAGCGCCTTGATGGTGTCGTTGCCGCCGCTCGCGTTCGTGTCGCTGCTCGAATCGGCCTCTACCAGCAGGCCGGCCGGGTTGAACACCAGGCTGCCGTTGTCGCCGAGCACGATGTCCTGGCCGTTGCCCGTCGTGA
>CAIQMJ010000182.1 GCA_903872875.1 uncultured Variovorax sp. | reverse complement strand
GGTGGTGATCGCCTTCGTGCTGAACAACGCGAGCTATTTCGCCGAAGTGTTCCGTGCCGGGCTCGAGGCGGTGCCGAAGGGCCAGATGGAAGCGGCGCGCTCCACCGGCCTCACGAAGATGCAGGCGCTGCGCCACGTCGTGCTGCCGCAGGCGGTGCGCAACGTGCTGCCCGACCTGCTGGGCAACTGCATCGAGATCGTGAAGCTCACCACCATCGCGAGCGTGGTCGGCCTGCCCGAACTGCTGCGCGCGGCGCGCGACACGCAGTCGCTGGTCTACAACCCGTCGCCGATCGTGCTGGCGGCGCTGCTGTACCTCGCACTGCTGTGGCCGCTGACGCGCCTGCTGGCGCGGCTGGAACGCGGGCGCACGCAGCCGGGCCACTGAGCGCCCGGGCCGCCAGGCCCCGTTGCGCCCCGCATTGCCGCCGCAGCACTTTCTGCGGGAGACTCGGCGGCTTCTGTCAGCTCACCGGGGAGAACGCGCAATGGTCCGATCGATCTGGATGGCCGTCTTGGCGATGTCGGCTGGATTGGCCGTTGCGCCGGCCTGCGCAACCGTCGCTGCGCCGATGGCGTTCTCGGTGTTCCGGCCCTGTGTCGAGAGTACCGAGGCCTGCGCGCCGCAGGTGCTGGCGCAAGGCTCGGTCGAGCGCGACTCGGGCGCGAAACTCGAACGCTTCCTGCAGGAGGCGCCGTCGCGCGGTGACGCGCTGCCGCAGAACCCCGTCATCGCCTTCGACAGCCCCGGTGGCAGCGTCGCCGGCAGCATGGCGAGGGGTCGCACGATCCGACGGTTGCAACTGTCCACGCGCGTGGCCGGCACCTACCTGCGCGCCGACGGCACCGGCATCGCCGGCACGGGGGCCTCGTCCTTCGTTCGCGATGCGGTGTGCGCATCGGCCTGCACGCTGGCCTTCATGGGCGGCGTGCGGCGAACGGTGGCCGAAGGCGGGCGCTTCGGCGTCCATCAGTTCGCATCGCGTGCCGGCAACATCGGCGACAGCGCGACCCAGGCCACGCTGGTGGTGCTTTCGCGCTATGTGGAAGACATGGGGCTGGACCGCCGCATCGTCGACATCGCCTCGGTCGTGCCGCCCGACAAGATGTACTGGCTGTCGGCTGTGCAGATGCGCACGCTCAAGGTCGACAGCACCGGCGGCGCGCTCGTGCGCTGGGAGATCGGCGCGCGGCCCGATGGCCTGCCCTTCCTGCGGGTGCGCCAGCCGCTGTCGCCCGGGCGCGAGGTGACGCTGGTGCTGACGGTGGTCGATGGCCGGCTGACGCTGGCCACCGGCGTCGCGTTGCGCAAGTCGGGCTTGCCCGCGGCCCGGCTCGAGGCCTTCCCCGTCGGCCAGCTGCCGGAGGTCGTCGTCGTGATCGACGGCGAACGACTGCGGGCGGAGCCGCAGCGTGCATGGAGCGATGGCGCGGACACGCCCGGCGTCGTGAGCTACCGCGCGATATCGACTCTCGACATGCAGGTGCTCGAGCGGCTGGCCCGGGCCCGCACGCTGGCGCTCGAGGACAGGTCCACGCAGTCGGCGCCGGAGTTCTCGATCGCCACGCCGCTGTCGGTCGACAACATGGCCGCGGGTGCGGGGCTGTTGATGCGGGCGAAGTGAGGTCGGCGGCCCGGCGGCCGAGCCGATGCGGTTCCCGAAGTGGCCGGGGATGTCGCTGCAGGTTGC
>CAIQMJ010000181.1 GCA_903872875.1 uncultured Variovorax sp. | reverse complement strand
AGCGCGCGAACGGCGGTCGGCTCGCATCCAGGATCTGCTCGGGCGGTGTCTGCCAATCGATCAGCCTCGCCTGCTCGGCCCAGAAGGCCTCGGGCGTGTCGAGGGAATGGCGATAGAAATCTTCGTAGCTGGGCATGTCTCATGTTCTCCGGTTGACGCCGGCCATTGCCGGGTCACCGAGTGTCGAGCTTCGACTTTGCTGGCAGCTGACGCAACCCGCGACAACCCGCATGCCCCAGGCAGTGCCTCCAGCCCGCCCGGCCGTGACGCCTCAGCGAATCAGCGCCTGGAGTTCCTTGAACGCCGGATGCTCTGCGCTGCGCAGCCACTCGAAACCGACCATTTCCGTGGTCACCAGCTCGGCGCCGGCACCGGCCAGGCGGTCGAAGGCTGCATCGCGGTTGCGCTCGGTACGTGAACTGCAGGCATCGGTCACGACCCAGACCTCGAACTCGTCTTCCAGCAGATCGAGCGCGGTCTGCAGCAGGCAGACGTGCGCCTCGAATCCAGCGATGACGATGGCATTGCGCTCCTCCGACGCAGCCGCAGGCTTCTGCAGATGCTTCGGCAGGCTGCGCGCATTGCCCTGGGGCGCCTTGGCCGGTGGACGCAACCACTCGCCGAGCCCCTCCTCCACGCCGCTGAAATGCATCTTCGCAAGCGTGCGCTGGCAGAGAGCACGGATGTCCGGCAGGTTCTCGCCCAGCCTGGACGGGTTCTGTTCGGTGCCCCAGACGGGCACGTCGAGCATCTTTGCCATCTTGGCGAGCCGGATGGCATTCGCCGCCGCCGCATCGGCCTCGAAGACGGCCGGGATCAGGCGAGCCTGGTAGTCGACCAGAACGAGTTGCGATTGGGAGGCATCGAGCAGCATGGGAAATCCTTCAAAACCGGGCAGCGCGACCGTCCGCCCAACAGGCCGGGATTAGACCGTATTGCCGGACCCTTTCCCGCACGGCGCGCTGTGCGCCGTGGCCGGCCTCACTGAGGCTGCAGTCGCAGCAATTTGCCATCCGATTCGTCGGTCAGAACGTACAACAGACCATCGGGTCCCTGCTTCACGTCGCGGATGCGTGCACGCCGGTCGTCGAGCAGCTTGTGCTCTTCGACGACCTTGCCACCGCGCAGCACGACCCGATCGAGGTAGCCGAACTTCAGCGAGCCGACGAACAGATTGCCTTTCCAGGCCGAACCATAACGATCGCTCGTCAGGAAGGCCATTCCCGACGGCGCGATTGACGGCACCCAGTAGTGCAACGGTTGTTCCATTCCGTCGCGTGCCGTGATGCCGTCGCCGATCGGGCCTCCGCCGTAGTTCTCACCGTAGGTGATCACCGGCCAGCCGTAGTTCCGGCCGGCCTGCGGCAAGTTGATCTCGTCGCCGCCCTGTGGGCCATGCTCATGCATCCACAACCTGCCGTCCGGGCCGAGCGTTGCACCCTGTCCGTTGCGGTGGCCGTAGCTCCAGATCTCGGGCAGCGCGCCGGGCCGGCCGACGAACGGGTTGTCGCGCGGAACCGTGCCGTCCTTGCCGATCCGCACGATCTTGCCCAGATGGTTGTCCAGCTTCTGCGCATCTTCCTTGCGGCTGAAGCGGTCGCCAAGCGTGAGGAACAGCGTCCCATCCTTCGCCTCGACGACGCGGCAGCCGAAATGCGCGCTGCTCGCCACCTTCGGCCTCTGGGAAAAGATGACCTTCATCTCCTCCAGGCGGCGGCCGTCGGCAGACAGCCGAGCGCGCGCCAACGCCGTGCTATTCGCCGAGCCGCCTGCAACCGGCTCGGAAAAGCAGAAGTACACCGTGCGATTGCCGGCAAAGTCGGTGTCCGCCAGCACATCCAGCAGCCCGCCCTGGCCGCCGGCCGCGATGGACGGCAATCCAGTGATCGGCGCGCCCAGCCGGCCGTCGGCCTCGACCAAACGGAGACGGCCTGGACGCTCCGTCACCAGGAAGCGCCCGCCGGGCAGAAACGTCACGCCCCAGGGCTTCTCGAGACCTGTCGAAACCGTCTGCACCTGCAGGCCTGCGGCCACGACGGTGGACGACAGCAGGAGGACGACGATCGATGCGGCCGCTCCCCAGGCACGCCCCCGACCCGGGATGGAGATCGCGGCGACAAGCTCAGACAACGCGCTCACTTGATTCATCGATTCCACGCCGCGGCAAACGGCACGCAAAGTGCTTGGAGCAGCACAGTGTCAGACCCGGCGTTTGCAAGTGCCACAAAGCCCCCGAAGCATGTGAGCGCATGCACCAATTTGGCGACCGTTACATTTGCAGATATCAAAAATCGCCCAAATCTCAATTCCGACAAGCACTTACGCTCATAATAGCGAAACAGCGCGAAATTGACACCTCTTCATGTCATCCTTATCCTACGACTGATGCGACTACTCGTCTTACCCGCCTGCATGCTTCTGCTGACAGTCGCCGTCCACGCGGCACCCTTGCAGGACCGTTCCGATGAGATGGAGAGCCTGCT
>CAIQMJ010000180.1 GCA_903872875.1 uncultured Variovorax sp. | reverse complement strand
TGCTGCTGGCCGTGCTGGTGGGCGCGCCCTGGGTCGTCGGGTCGTACTGGACGTCGCAGCTCACCTTCGTGCTGATCTATGCCATCGCCGGGCTGGGGCTGATGGTGCTCGCGGGCTACACCGGCCTGGTGTCGATCGGCCATGCGGCCTTCCTGGGCGTCGGTGCCTACACGCAGGCGGTGCTCACGGGGCAGGGCTGGTCTTTCCCGATCGCGCTGGCCGCGTCGGCCGGGCTGTCCGCCGCGGTCGGCGTGGTGGTCGGGCTGCCGGCGCTGCGGGTCAAGGGCATCTACCTGGCGGTGGCGACGCTGGCCTTCGGCTTCATCGTCGAAGAGGTGATGGCACGCTGGGAACACGTCACGGGCGGCAATGCCGGGCTGTCGCTCAAGGCGCCCGCGATGTTCGGCTGGACGGCCAGCAGCGCGCAGGGCTTCTACATGGTGGTGCTCGTGGTCTGCCTGCTGGTGACGCTGGGCGTGTTGAACCTGCTGCGCAGCTCGACCGGCCGCGCCTTCATCGCCATCCGCGACTCCGAGATATCGGCGCAGAGCATGGGCATCCACCTGGCGCGCTACAAGACCCTGTCCTTTGCGCTCTCGGCGGCCATCGTGGGCGTGGCGGGCGCGCTGTATGCGCACAAGCTGCGCTTCATCTCGCCGGAGCAGTTCGGCATCGCGCAGTCGATCGATCTGCTGCTGCTGGTGGTCGTGGGCGGCCTGGGGTCGATACACGGCGCGTTCTTCGGCGCCATCTTCCTCATCACCATGCCGCAGTTCATCGCCATCTTCAAGGACTGGCTGCCGCCGTCCATCGGGCAGGCCGCCGGGCTGCAGGCGGTCGTGTTCGGCGTGGTGCTCATGATCTTCGTGCTCTTCGAGCCGGCCGGCCTGTACGGGCGCTGGGTCAAGCTGCGGACCTACCTGGAGCTGTTCCCGACCTACCGGCGCGGCATGTTCCGGCGCCAGAAGACCTTCCAGAAGTCGGAGCGCATGAAATGAGCGACGTCCTTCTTTCCGCGAAGGACCTGAGCGTGCGCTTCGGCGGCGTGCTGGCCGTCAACAAGGTCAGCTTCGACGTCCGCAAGGGCGAGGTCTTCACGCTGATCGGGCCCAACGGTGCCGGCAAGACGACGGTGTTCAACCTGATCAGCCGCATCTACATGCCGACCACCGGCAGCCTGTCGTTCGACGGCCAGCCCATCGACCGGACGCCGGCGCACGGCATCGCGGCGCTGGGCATCGCCCGGACCTTCCAGAACATCGAGCTGTTCGAACACGCGACCGTGCTGCAGAACCTGCTGATCGGCTTTCACACGCACCGCCGATCCGGCTTCTGGAGCGACCTCGTTTTCGCGCCCGCGGCTCGGCGCAACGAGATCGCCGCGCGCCGCAAGGCGGAAGAGGTGATCGAGCTGCTGCGGCTCATGCGCTACCGCGACCAGCGCGTGGCGGGGCTGCCCTATGGCGTGCGCAAGGTGGTCGAGCTGGCGCGTGCGCTGTGCAGTGCGCCCAAGCTGCTGCTGCTCGACGAACCTTCGTCCGGCCTCAACGCCGAGGAGACCGAGGACATGGCATGGTGGATCCAGGACATCCAGCGCGAGCTGGGCATCACGGTGCTGATGGTCGAGCACGACATGACCTTGGTGTCGCGCGTGTCCGACCGCGTGCTGGCGATGAATCAGGGCGAAGTGCTCGCGCTGGGCACGCCCGGCGAGGTGCAGTCGCATCCGGGCGTCATCGAGGCGTACCTCGGCACCATCGACGACGTGTCGAGCCTTCGGCGGGAGGCCGCATGAACGCCGCGGCCGACGTCGTGCTCAGGCTGTCGAACCTCGAGAGTTCGTACGGCCCCGTGAAGGCGATCCGTGGCGTCAGCCTGCGCGTGCGGCGCGGCGAGATCGCCACCGTGCTGGGGTCCAACGGCGCCGGCAAGAGCACCATCCTGAAGACGATCTCCGGCGTGCTCGACCCGGCCAAGGGCAGCGTGGAATTCAAGGGCGCGGACATCACCGGCGGCGACCCGGCCGCCATCGTGCGCGCCGGCCTGAGCCATGTGCCCGAGGGGCGCGAGGTGTTCCCGCTGCTGTCGGTGCGCGACAACCTGATGATGGGCGCCTTCACGCGGAAGGACCGCGACGGCGTGGCGCGCGACATCGAGGGCGTGTACGGCTATTTCCCGATCCTGCGGGAGCGGGCTGCGCAGGACGCGGGGCTGCTGTCGGGCGGGCAGCAGCAGATGCTCGCGATCTCGCGCGCGCTGATGGCAGAGCCCGAGCTGATCCTGCTCGACGAACCCAGCCTCGGTCTCAGCCCCCGGCTGACGAAGGAGATCTTCGAGATCATCGTGCGCATCAACCGCGAACGGGGCACGACGATCCTGCTGGTCGAGCAGAACGCGAACATGGCGCTCAATGCCGCGGACTTCGGCTATGTGCTGGAGAACGGCCGCATCGTGATGGAAGACACCTGCAGCGCGCTGCGCGAGAAGGACGACATCAAGGAGTTCTACCTCGGCGCCAAGGACGACGGCGTGCGCGGAGAGCGGCGCTGGAAAAAGAAGAAGACCTGGCGCTGAGCGCAGTCAATCCCCGAACCCAGGAAGATCAGGAAGACCGACATGGCCATTCAAGCGCCGTTCCCTCCCGTTCCGGCGGACATCGACACCGTGCCGCGCCTGTTCAGGCATGCGGTGGCAACACGCGGCGAGGCGGTGATGCTGAGGCAGAAGGAACTCGGCATCTGGCGTGCCTACACCTATGCGGAGGTCGGCGTGATCGTCGACGAGTTGGCATGCGGCCTGGCCGCGCTGGGCCTGCGGCCGGGCGACGTGATGTCCGTGCTGTCCAACACCTGCCGCGAATGGCTGTGGATGGACCTTGCCGGCCTGTCGGCAGGCGCGGTGGTCAACGGCATCTATCCGACCGATGCGGCCACGCAGGTCGAATACCTCTGCAACGATTCCGGCTCCACGCTGCTGGTGGTGGAGAACGAGGAGCAGCTCGACAAGTTCCTCGAAGTGCAGGAACGCGTGCCGCGCGTGCGCCATGTCGTCGTCTTCGACATGGAAGGGCTGGCGCGGCTCGACGATGCGCGCGTGATGTCGCTGGAAGCGCTCCGTGAACTGGGCCGCTCGCAGAAGGCCGAGCAGCCGGGCCTGGTCGACGAGCGCATCGCGAGTCGCGGTGCCACGGACCTGGCGGTGCTCGTCTACACCTCCGGCACGACCGGCCGGCCGAAGGGCGCGATGATCTCGCATGCGAACGTCATGGCGGCCAGCCGCACGCTCGCCGAGTTCCTGCCGCGCACGTCGCTGCGCGAGAGGGCCGCCTTCCTGCCGCTGTGCCATGTGTCCGAGCGCATCTTCGGCGAGTACTACGCGCTGCTCGCCGGGCAGGTGCTGAACTTCGTGGAAGACCCCGAGACGATCTTCGACAACATCCGCGAGATCCAGCCCGACGTCTTCATGGCGGTACCCCGCATCTGGGAAAAGCTCTATTCCAGCGTCTCGACTGCGATGCGCGAGGCGACGCGGCTCGAACAATGGGCCTACCGGCGGGCACTGGCGATCGGGGAGCGCGTCGGGGCATTGCGCGAGCGGCGCCAACCGGTGCCGGTGCTTCTCGGTGTGCGCCACTGGCTGGCGCGCAAGCTGGTGCTGGACAACGTGCGCAGCCTGATGGGGCTGGGCCGCGTCGAGCTGGCGATCACCGGCGCGGCGCCGATATCGGCCGACCTGATCCGCTGGTACATGGCGCTGGGCATCGAGCTGAACGAGCTGTGGGGGATGACCGAGCTGACCGGTGCCGCCACCTGCAACCCGCAAGGGCGCAGCCGGCCGGGCAGCATCGGCGTGCCGCTGCCGGGCTCCGAGGTCAGGCTGTCGCCGCAGGGCGAACTGCAGGTGCGCGGCGGCCAGGTCTTCATGGGCTACCTGAACCTGCCGGAGAAGACCGCCGAGGTGTTCGAGGACGGCTGGCTGCGCACCGGCGACGTCGGGCGCATGGACGACGACGGCTACTTCTACATCACCGACCGGATGAAGGACATCATCATCACGGCCGGCGGGAAGAACGTGACGCCGTCGGAATGGGAGAACCAGCTGAAGTTCAGCCCCTACGTGACCGACGCCGTGGTCATCGGCGACCGCCGGGCCTACCTGAGCTGCCTGGTGATGATCGACCAGGACAACGTCGAACAGTGGGCGCAGGAGCGCTCTGTCGCCTTCTCGGACTACCGGTCGCTGACGCGAAGCCTCGAGGTGGTCGGCCTCATCGCCGAGGAGATCGAGAAGATCAACCGGCGCTTCGCCCGGGTCGAGCAGATCAAGCAGTTCCGCCTGATCGAGACGCAACTGAGCGCCGAGGACGAGGAACTCACGCCGACCATGAAGCTCAAGCGCTCGCTGGTGAACCGCAAGTACGCGGCGCTGATCGATTCGATGTACGAGGCGCGGGCGGCTTGAGAGAGGCTCCACGGGTCCGCTGCCCGTTGCGAATGCTTCCGCCGGCGTGACTGCGATGCCCTCGCTGCCGGCTGCACGCGCCAGCTGTGAGGAGTTCCAGTACGCCGGCAACTCGAGCCATACATGCAGGCCATCTCCGGCGCCGTTGTACCGCCCCGCCAGAACATCCCGAGCCATCCGATGGCGCAGGCGCGCCTCGTTGCGTACGCCTTGCATCAATGCGGCAGCCGAACCGTCGAAAATCCACTGAGTGGCCAGTGCGGAGCCAGTAGGGATCGTCCTCGACGATGCGTACATTGCAGCGCTTCACGATGCCGGCGAGTTCCTTGCGCCGGTGTTCCGGAGCGGTGGTGGCGGTCGGGTTCTGCAATGTCGGATTGAGGTAGACCAGCCCAGGCTTGTGTCGGCGGCACGCTTCTTCAAGCATCTCAGGGACCATCCCGTGCTTGTCCGCTTCCACCGCAATGAGGGGCCGACCGAATTGGGTCGCTGCAGCACGCAAGCCGGGATAACTCGTTGGCTCTGCCAGGATGACATCGCCAGGCTCCGTCAGCGCAAGGATCAATGCGGCGATCGCCGCTTGCGCACCCGGACACACAACAACCTGTCGGGAATCCAGATGTCCGAACATCGGTTCGAGCCATTTGGCACCAGCGTCACGGTCGGAGTCGCTTCCACCGGCCAAGTGGTAATTCATCAGCAATCCATTGTCTGCACTCATCAGCACTTGGGACAAACCTTGCTTCAACATGTCGTCGAAGTCCACGCCATCCGGCTGTGGTGGGGTGTTCATGCTCAGGTCGAGGATCGAGGTCAATTCGACTTTCGGCGCCGCGACATAGGTGCCTCGCGCGCCGCGACCCTCCAACAAGTTGCGGCGTCTGGCTTCGTCGTATGCACGCGTGATCGTCGTCAGGTCGACGTGCAGCTGTGTTGCCAACTGGCGCTGCGGAGGTAGACGGTCACCCGGTTTCAGCGATCCGTCTACCACCGCCGCCTGCAACGCATCCGCAATCTGCAAAAAACGTGGCCCACCTTGCACGGCCAATCGTGGCAACCAGTTCGGCAAATTCTCATCTTGCATGGTCTTCAACTGGGACGTTTTGTCTCAATGTATGGAGATTGTTTTTAAGTAGTATGCCCCGCAGCGTGCAGCACCATTCTTGCATTGCAGTCGCTGATGTTTTATCC
>CAIQMJ010000179.1 GCA_903872875.1 uncultured Variovorax sp. | reverse complement strand
GGGATCGGCAGATCGACATCCTGTACGAGTGCCGCCTTCACGCTGAGGCATTGCGGGTTACTCCTACTCGGAGCGCCTGAAGGCGTGTGAGGAAGCCGGTAGGTCAGCCCGAGACCATGGCTTTTCGATCTAACGTGGTTCTGCGAGTGCGGACAGCGGGCCGGGTCTGCCAAACAACCAGCCCTGTGCGAACTGGACGCCACTGGAAAGTAGAAAGTTGGCCTGGAGTTGGGTCTCGACTCCCTCGGCCACCAACTCGAGGCCGAGAGAGTTCGCTAGGCTAATGATCGCTGTGATCACTCCTGCGCCCTGGTCAGCCGCGTCGATGCGGTCCACAAAGCGCTTGTCAATTTTCAGCACATCGACTTTGATGTCGTTCAGAACCCCCAGGTTTGCATAGCCGGTGCCAAAGTCGTCGACCGCTACCCGGATACCCATCGCGCGGATCTGTTCGATCGTATTGCTGACGCCCTTCTCGACGAATCCGGTCTCCGTCATCTCGACCCAGAAACTTCGGGCAGGCAAGCCTGAAACGCTGAGCAAGCCCGCGAGCATGTCCACAGTGCGTTCCGAGCGCAGATCCAGTGCCGAAAAATTGATGCTCACGTGGAAATCTGGATGCACCCGAAGAAACTCCGCACTGTCCCAGGCCACCAAATCGACAATCCGGCGCGTCACGATCGGCATGATGCCGGCCTGCTCGGCTGCCGCGATGAAACGATCGGGCGGGATCAGCCGTCCACGGCGCTTCCACCGGACGAGCGCCTCGGCGCCGATGCAGCGGCCGGTGCGAAGTTCGACTATCGGCTGGTACTCCATGTAGACGCGGTCAGTATTCAGCGCGCGCAACAGCGACGCCGACATTGATGTGAGGCGCCGAAACAGGAAAAAGAAGACGATGGAGAGTGCCAGTCCGAGTACTGTCCCGATCGGCAGCAGCATGGCTCTGGATTCGTCGATGGCCGTCAGCACCCGCGCGGCAGGAAAGGAAACGAACGCAACGAACTCGTCGGTGCGAGAGTTGCTGATGCCGAGCAAGCGGTTGTCTCGAAAGTTTGCGGAATGGCCGCTTTGCTCCAGTGCTTTGAGAGCGGTGAAGTCGTAGACGCCCCGACTGAAGATGATGGGGCCTCCCCCTCGAAGATAGGCCCCAAGTGAGACATCGTGCAGCGTGGACAAAATAGTTGAAGCAACGCCACTGTGCACAAAGACGGCAAGCTCGCCTTCGGATACCACAAAGTACGCGACGCCCGTTATCGGCATCGTCACAAGTCGGTGCGCGCGACGAGTATCTTCGGTGAGGTAGTCGGGTGTGCCGAGCAGCAACCCGTCTGTCTCTGGGCCGAGCGTAGAGCAAATGACCCGATCGCCAGATTTGTTCAAGCGCGCGATGGCTGTCACGTAATAGTAGCTTGCGGGAAGTGTTCGAAGGCGCGCGAGATCGTCCCTGCTGCACGCCTGGATGTCATCGACGCGCGTCTCCGCACTTCGTATAGCGTCGTCCACCTGATCTGTAATGATCTCGACGACGCTCACCACCCCTGCTGCCAACTCTGTAGCGCGTTGCTCAGCGCGCTGGATGCCTTGCTTCGACGCAAACCACGCTGTGCTTCCGACGCATAGAACGAACAGAAGCAAAGAAGAAAGAACGGCTGGGAGAGGCGCCTTGCGTTGCATACTTGCCCAAGCCGACCCGCTCTTGGAGCCCACATCCCTAGCAAACGTCTCCCACTTCCTATTCGGCAGCGGAGTTGACGGAGCCTGGGAGCTTCGGCTCGGCGGGCGGTGTGGGTCCATGGAACAGCATAGTCGTTC
>CAIQMJ010000178.1 GCA_903872875.1 uncultured Variovorax sp. | reverse complement strand
GGCATGGCCGAGCTCGAACTGCGGGGCAAGGCACAGCAAACTGCAGCGCTGGACATCACGGGCAGGATCAATCCGCTTGCGAAGCCGCTGCAACTCGACATCACGGCGAAGATGCGCGACCTCGATCTGGCCCCGCTCACGCCCTATTCGGTGCGCTATGCCGGCCACGGCATCGAGCGCGGCAAGCTGAGCATGGACGTCAACTACCAGGTCACGGGCGACGGGCGGCTGACGGCGACCAACAAGCTGGTCCTGAACCAGTTGCAGTTCGGCGAAGAGGTGAAGGACGCACCCAACAGCCTGCCGGTGCGCCTCGCGGTGGCGCTGCTGGCGGACCGCAATGGCGTGATCGACGTCGATATACCGTTGAGCGGATCGCTCAACGACCCGCAGTTCAGCGTCGGTGCGCTGATCTTCAAGGCGATCGGCAACCTGATCGTGAAGGCGGTGACGGCGCCGTTCAGTCTGCTGACCGGCGGTTTTGGCAGTGGAACCACCGAGTCGAGCGCCATTGCCTTCGACCCCGGTCTGTCCGAGTTGCCGCCGCAGGCCGGCTCCAACCTCGACAAGATCGCCAAGGCACTGAACGACCGTCCTGCCTTGCAGATGACGGTGGTCGGCACGGCCAGCCTCGAGAAGGAAGGCGACGCGTACAAGCGCCAGCGGCTGCGGCAGCTCACGCTGTCGGAGAAGCGTCGTGCAGCCGTGCGTGCCGGTCAGCCGGCCACTGCGGATGTCGCCCCGGTGACGGACGCCGAGTACCCCGCATTGCTGACGGCGGTCTACAAGCGCGCCGATATCACCAAGCCGCGCAACCTGCTCGGATTGGCGAAGGATCTGCCCGAGAAGGAAATGGAGGATCTGTTGCTCGCCAGCATTTCGGTTACCGAGGAATCGATGCGCCAGCTCGCGGTGGAACGGGGCGCAGCGGTGCGCGACTACCTGCTAGGACAGCAGGTGGCGAGCAGTAAATTGTTCCTCGGCGCGGTGCGAACCGGGGCCACGAATGCGGCCTGGAAACCCGCGGCGGAACTCAATCTCGCGACCCGTTGACGCGCTGGTGCGCGTGTCGGTGAAAATAGGGGGGTTTGCCGGCTTTCGCCGGCCTCCAGCTTTTTCATCTTCGACAACGATTTGCGCGCAGTGACCTCTACTTCTTCCAAGCCTCACGACCTCCAGTCCCTCGACACGCTCACCGGCGGTGCGTTCACCGCCCCGACATCTGGCGAACGCGCGCAGCGTATTCGCGACTGGCTTGCGGGCAGCCCGACGCAAGAACAGATGCAGGAGGTGTTCAAGGAACTGAGCGGTCGCGACAAGGGTGCCGCGCGCGTCCTGCGCGAAAAGCTCGACGAAATCAAGCGCGCCAAGGGCCAGGAGGCCATTGCTGCCGAATGGGCACAGCGGGCCGAAGCGCTGCTCGCCCAGGCCAAGCTGAACATCGCCGACGCGATGGCCTGGCAGCGTGACGCAGCCAAGGCCGGTGCACCGCTCTCGCGCGAACCGCTGGCCGGCTTCAAGGTGAAGCTTGCCGAGCGCGTGAAAGGCATCGACGATCTCCAGCATCGTGTCCAGGTTCAGCGCGAAGCCGCCGTGCTTCTCGCGCAGCGCTTCGAGGTGCTGTCGACCAAGGGCTGGCGCGATGCCCAAGCCGCTGAAGAAGCGTTGCGCGCCGACGTGGCGCACTGGCAGCAGCAGGCCGCCGACATCGCATCCGACGCCAACTGGAACAGCCTGGACGCACGCTTTGCGCCCCAGCTCGATGCATCGAAGGCGCAACTGCTCGTCGTGTCGGATGCCTTCCATGGCGCGCTGGCACAGACGCTGGCGGCCGCCGCCGATGCTGCAGCGCCGCTGCCACCCGTCCCTGTCTGGGCCGACGAACTGCGTGCTGCACGGGGTCTGCCGCTCGAATCGGCGCCCGCGGCGTCGGCCAAGCCTGCTGCGCCCAAGGTCGATCCCGAAAAGCGTGCGGTAGCGCAGGAAGCCGTCACGGTGGCCCTGACCAAGCTCGAGCAGCAGACCGCCGAAGGCCATGCCAAGGGCAGTTCGGGTGCTGCGGCTGCGCTGCGCGCCGTGCTCAAGGAACACGGCAAGCTGGTCGAAGCGCCGCTGGAGGCGCGCGTCCATGCCGCGCTGGTTGCGGCCGGCGAACTCGAGGGCTGGCAACGCTGGAGCGCGGACAAGGTGCGCGAAGAGCTCGTCGCCAAGGCCGAAGCGCTGCTCAAGCGTCCTGAAGGACAGGCACTCGGCGGTCGCAAGATGCAGGAAACGCTCCGCTCGCTGCGCGACCAGTGGAAGCAGGCCGACCAGGGCGGCGCGCCCAACCATGCGTTGTGGAAGCGTTTCGACGAGGCATGCAACGAGGCCCACAAGGTGGTCGAAGCCTGGCTCGAGAAAGTGCGTGCCGATGCGGCCGAACACCGCGCGCATCGCGTCGCGCTGATCGAGGAGGTCAAGGCCTGGGTCGCCGAGCACGCGGCCGGCACCGACCTCAAGTCTCACAACCGCGCGCTGCATCAGTTCGCTGATCGCTGGCGCGATGCGGGCCATGTCGGCGAGAAGGTGTTCGCCGAACTGCAGTCACAGTGGAACGAGGCTTTTGGTGCTGCGCGTGCACCTTTCGAGTCTGCCCAGAAGGCCAGCATCGATCGTCGCCAGGCCATGATCGCCGAAGCGGTCGAACTGGGCGCTGCGCCGATGCTGCGCATCGATGCGGTCAAGGCACTGCAGCAGCGCTGGCAGGCCGAGGCCCAGAGCGTGCCGCTCGACCGTCGCCAGGAACAGAAGATGTGGGACGCGTTCCGCGCGCCGATCGACGAGGCGTTCAACCGCAAGACGGCCGAGCGCGAAAAGGTGTCCGCGCAGATGAGTGAGCATGATCGCTACGTGCTCGACGCCTCCAAGGCGCTGGACGCCGCCAACAACAGCGGCGACGTTCAGAAGATCCGTGCCGCCGTTGCGCGCCTCGAAGGCGCGTTGCGCGGCGAAGCGCCGCCGCCGGCTCCGCGCCCCGCCGTGAAGGACGGCGGCGCCGACGGCCCCGCTGTGGGCGCCACCGAGGTGGTCGCGCCCGGTCAGGCGGCTGCCGAATTCGGCGAAAGCGCCCAGGTCGAACCGGCCGCTGGCGAGGCGCTGGCGCCCACGCCGGTGGCAGCGGACGAACCCGAAGGCTTGGTACCGGCTGCGTCTGCACCTGCTGGCGACCTGATCGCTCCGGAAGGCAGTGCCGACGCCTCTGCGCTCGCTGATGCAGGCGACCGCGATGCCGGCGCTGCGCCTGTGGCACCCAAGGCACCGCCCAAGCCCGTCGTGGCTGCTCGCCGCGGGGATGACCGCCCTGGCAGTCGTCAGGCCGAACCGGCATCGGGCCGCGACGGCCGCTTCGGTGGCGACCGTCGCGACGGCCGCAATGGCCCCGGCGGGCGTCCGAACGACCGTGGTCCGCGCCCGGATGGACGTGGCAATGACCGCGGCGGTCCGGGTGCCAGCCGCTTCGGCGACCGCCCGCCACGCGAAGACCGCGGCCCACGCCTCGGCGATGCGGCTTTCCGTGCACAGCGCGAAGCGCTGGAGCGCGCCGAAATGTCGCTGCGCAAGCTGGCCTCGCAGGCCCACGGTGAGGCGCTGACGCAGCTGCTCGGCGCCTGGGAGAAGCGGGACACCGCGCAACTGCCGGGCGTGCAGGAACTCGGCCGCGCCGTCACCCCTGCCGTCCGCGGCAATTGGTCGCAGGCGATCGGTGCGGCGCCCTCGGGCGACGCGGGCGAAGCGTTGCTGCGCCTGGAGATGGCTGCCGAAGTGCCCACGCCGGCGGATCAGATCGAAGCGCGCCGTGCGCTGCAGCTCAAGCTGCTCACCAAGCGTGGTGATCCGACCCCAGCCGAAACCTGGGGCCAGGACGCCGGCAAGGTGCTGGCTTCGGCGCACGACACGACGGCGGCGCGTCGGCTGCAGAACGCGCTGAAGGCTCTGCTGCGCAAGTGAGCATCGAACAGGCTTTCGCGATCCGTGCTTTCCAGCGAAGCGACGCCGATGCCATCGTCGCGCTGTGGCACGCTTGCGGCCTGGTGCGACCCTGGAATGACCCGCACAAGGACATCGCCCGCAAGCTGAGCGAGCAGCCGGAGCTGTTCCTGGTCGGTTGCGTCGGCACGGAGGTCGTGGGTTCGGCCATGATCGGATTCGATGGCCATCGTGGCTGGGTCTACTACCTTGCGGTGGCACCGGGCATGCAACGCCGTGCGTTCGGCCGCGCGATGATGGCGTGTGCCGAGCAACGGCTCATCGAGCGGGGCTGCCCGAAGGTCAATCTCATGGTTCGGAGCGACAACAGCACCGTCGTCGATTTCTATCGCGAGCTGGGCTATGCCGAGGACAAGGTGACGGTGCTGGGCAAGCGCTTGATTCCGGACATCTGATGCCGGCGCATCTTCGCCGAGAGCCGTGATTTCAGGCGACTCGGTGGTCGAATGCGAAGAAGGTGTCGAACAGCCGGATCAAGTCTGGAAACTCATCGCCGAATGCTGCACGGTTGACGAAGTAGGCCTCACAGGCCACCGCAAAGAACTCGCTGGGGGATTCGGCGCCGTACGGATCCAGCCACGGCGCTTCGCTGCCGAAGCGGTCGGCCATGATGGTTTTCTCGCGAAATGCCTCGAAGGCTGGTTGCAGCACGGACATCCATGCGGCGCGTGCAGCACGTGCCGACGGCTGGCCGGCGAAGCCGCCGGGCAGATCGGGGCAGCCGTCGGCCTCGCCGCCACGCATGTCGATCTTGTGGGCGAATTCGTGGATGACGACGTTGTAGCCAGCACCCGCCGTGATGCTGCTGGCCAGCACGTCCTGCCAGCTCAGCATGACCGGTCCGCGGTCCATGGCCTCTCCGGCGACCACTTCGTCATATTCATGGACGATGCCCGCCTCGTCCGTTGTCGTGCGTCGCGCGACCACTTCCGTCGGGTGAACCACGATGCCCACGAAATCGTCGTACCAATCGAGCCCTGCGCGCAGATGCAAGACCGGCAGCACGGCTTGCGCGGCGATCGACAACGCGACCTCGTCGGTGATGACGAAGCCGTGTGCACCATGGAATCGCTTGTCGCGCAGGAATTGGGCGGCCAGCGTGCGCAGCCGTGGCAAGTCTGCGGCGGCTCGCTCGACCAGGAAGGGATAGCGCGCGAGCACGGCCGACCAGGCGGCTTCCGGGATGTCGGGCACAGCGCGCAGGCTGCGCAGCCACTTGAGCATCAGCGGAGGTCGACGCGTTGCACGCCAGCGGGCGTGATGGACAGCGCCTGTGCGCGTGGCGGATCCGCGGCGGCGTCCCAGTCGCTCAGAACGATTCGCCGCAGGCCATCACCGAGTTCGTGATCGCCCGGCTTGTGCGTGTGGCCGTGGATCAGCACGGACGCGTCGGCGCGGCGCAGCCAGTCGCATGCGGCTGGTCCGTCGACGTCTGCCCAGACCATGTCGGGACTGCGCTTTCGGTCTTCACTCCGGGTGCGCATCGTGCGTGCCAGAGCCCGCCGTTCCTCCAGCGGGCGCGCGAGAAAGGCGTGCTGCCATTCGGAGGTGCGCACCTGCGCGCGGAACCGGAGGTAATCGGTGTCGTCGAGGCAAAGCGCATCGCCATGGCTCAGCAGCCAGCGTGCGCCGTGCAGTACCAATACGGTGGGATCGTCGAGCAGCGTGAATCCGCAAGAAGCCGCCGCAGTGCTGCCGATCAGGAAGTCGCGGTTGCCATGCATGAAGAACACCGGCTTGCGCATCGCCGTTTCGCGCAGCAGCGCGGCGCATTGCGCCTCGAAGCCGGGCAGGGCAGATACGTCGTCGCCAATCCACACCTCGAACAGATCGCCGAGGATGAAGATCGCGTCCGCCGGTGTGGTCTGCAGGTAGCCGCGCCAGACATCGAAAGTCGCCTGATCGCTTTCCTGCAGATGGAGATCGGAGATCAGGTCGACCGTGCGCCAGGCTGCCGGCGCGACGATTTCGGCAAATGCCCGGTCAGTCATGCTGCAGCTGGGTGAGACGGCTTATTCGACCGTGACGGTTGCCTTTTCGATCACCACGTCTTCGACGGGCACGTCGTCGTGGAAGCCCTTGCGGCCAGTCTTCACGGCCTTGATCTTGTCGACCACGTCCGTGCCGGCGATGACCTTGCCGAACACGGCATAGCCCCAGCCCTGCGCGGACGGCGCCGTGTGGTTCAGGAAACCGTTGTCGGCGATGTTGATGAAGAACTGCGCGGTTGCAGAATGCGGCGCGCTGGTGCGGGCCATGGCAACCGTGTACTTGTCGTTCTTCAGGCCGTTGTTGGCCTCGTTCTCGATCTCTGCGGCCGTCGGCTTCTGTGTCATGCCGGGTTCGAAGCCGCCGCCCTGCACCATGAAGCCGGGAATCACGCGGTGGAACACGGTGTTGTCGTAGTGGCCCTTCTTCACGTACGCGATGAAGTTGTCGACCGACTTCGGTGCCTTGTCACGATTCAGTTCCAGGGTGATCGTGCCCTGGCCCTTGATGCTGAGTTCGACTTGGGGATTGCTCATTGGATGCTCCTTGGTTACTTCGCCACGACGGTGGCGGATTGGATGGTGATGGGTTCGACCGGCACGTCCTGCATCGGCCCCTTGTTGCCCGTACGTGTTGCGCGGATTTTGTCGACCACGTCGGTGCCGGCAACGACCTTGCCGAATACGGTGTAGCCGTAACCGTCCGGATTGGGTGCATTCAGCATCGCGTTGTCCTTCACGTTGATGAAGAACTGCGAAGTCGCGGAATTCGGGTTGCTCGTACGCGCCATCGCAATGGTGTAGCGATCGTTCTTCAGGCCGTTGCTCGCCTCGAGCGGTACCGGCGGACGCGTCGGCTTCTCCTTCAGATCGGCCGTGTAGCCGCCGCCCTGGATCATGAAGCCGTCGATGACGCGATGGAACACCGTGCCGTCGTAATGCCTGGCCTTCACGTAGTCGAGGAAGTTGGCCACGGTCTTGGGTGCCTTGTCGGGCGCCAGCTCGAGCACGATGTCGCCAGCCGAGGTGGTCAGCTTGACGCGCGGCCCAGTTTGCGCGAGCACAGGCGACGACAGCACGAAGGCGGCTGCCAGCAGCAAGCTGGCGCGACGCGAGATGAATGGCTTGTTCAAGAAAAACTCCGTTTCATGAAATTCGCAGAGGCACGCATCCGTCTGTCGACGGACATGACCTGCTTTGCGGGTCAGTGCCGGACGGCCTTGCGCGTTTCGGGCGGCAAGGGTGGCAGAGCGCCGGCCGACGGCGCGTTGAAGATCTGGCGGATCAACGCGAGCTTGGGCGGCACGCTCGCGCTGCCGGGCTCGAGTTGCTGCACCTTGCCGTAGGCCTGTGCTGCAAGTCGCGCGTACACGTCGCCCAGGTTTTCCTGCGCAGTCGTGTACTTCGGGTTGAGTTTGAGCGAGGTTTCGAGCGCCGTACGGGCCTTGTCGAATTCACTTTGCTGGGCATACAGCGCCGCCAGATTGTTGTAGGGCTCCGGCAGCTCGGGAAAATCCTGCGTGAGCTGCGTGAAGGCGGCAATGGCATCGGCCTGCTTGCCCTGTTCGGTCAGGATGACGCCGCGAAGGAAGCGCATTTGCGGGTCGCGCGGTTTGCCTGCGATATAGGCATCGGCCTTGCTCAGGGCCTCGGTCGGCTTGCCGGCGCGCAGCAACTGGTTGACGTCGGCATAGTCGTCCGCGTGGGCGGTACCAGACAGCCCGATGGCCAGCAGGGCGGCGGCCATCGCGCACGACGCGCGTGACAGGCTGAGCAGGCGGCGAAGGGCGAGGGGGGAGAAGACGGCGTTCATGGAAGCCTCTGGAGATCGGTGGATGCGGGCTTCGAAAAACACCCGAAAATACCCGGCAGCGGCCGTTTATACTTCGAAGGATTGTAGCCGAGGGGCCGCGCCCAACCCCTCGTGCGAACATCCCCTTTCCCTCTGAAAACTCCGTCGTCGGCCCGCCTCGTGCGAGCGCCAGACGAGGCTTCCCGAATCTATGAGTCTGCGCATCTACAACACGCTTACGCGTGAACTGGAGAACTTTTCCCCGCTGCAACCCGGCCACGTACGCATGTACGTTTGCGGCATGACGGTGTACGACTTCTGTCACATTGGACACGCCCGTTCGATGATCGCCTTCGATGTGGTGCAACGCTGGTTGCGGCAGAGCGGCATGGCGGTGACCTACGTCCGCAACATCACCGACATCGACGACAAGATCATCCGGCGCGCCGTCGAGAACGATGAAAGCATCCATGCGCTGACGGCGCGGATGATCGATGCGCTGCACGAAGACGCCGACGCGCTCGGCGTCGAGCGGCCGACGCATGAGCCGCGTGCCACCGCGCACGTGCCGCAGATGCTGTCGATGATCCGCACGCTCGAGAGCAGCGGACTCGCTTACCGTACGCCGGGCGGCGACGTGAACTACGCGGTCCGCAAGTTCGCGGGCTACGGCAAGCTCAGCGGCAAGTCGCTCGACGAACTGCATGCCGGCGAGCGCGTCGCGGTGCTCGATGGCAAGGACGATCCGCTCGATTTCGTGCTCTGGAAGAGCGCCAAACCGAGCGAGCCCGACGAAGTGAAGTGGTCGAGCGAGTTCGGCGCGGGCCGTCCTGGCTGGCATATCGAGTGCTCTGCCATGGCCTGCGAGATGCTCGGTGAGACGATCGACATCCACGGCGGTGGCGCCGACCTGCAGTTTCCGCACCACGAGAACGAGATCGCCCAGAGCGAAGGCGCCAGCGGCAAACCGCTCGCGCGCTACTGGATGCATAACGGCTTCATCAACATCGACGACGAGAAGATGTCGAAGAGCCTCGGCAACTTCTTCCTCATTCGCGACGTTCTCAAGAACTTCGATGCCGAGACGATCCGCTTCTTCGTGGTTCGTGCGCACTACCGCAGTCCACTGAACTACAGCGATGCGCATCTGAACGACGCTCGGGCGTCCTTGAAGCGACTCTATACGGCGCTGCATCTGGTGCGACCGGTATCGATCGAGGTCGATTGGCACAGCGGCCATGCCGCGCGCTTCAAGACGGCGATGGACGAGGACTTCAGCACGCCCGAAGCGGTCGCGGTGCTGTTCGACCTGGCGGGCGAAATCAACCGCACCCGGTCAGCCGAACTGGCCGGGCTGCTGCGCGCGCTGGGTGCTTGCCTGGGCATCCTGCAGTCGGATCCACAAGGTTTCCTGCAGGCCGGCACGTCGCTGGACGATGCCACGATCCAGGCGCTGATTGCCCAGCGGGCCGCGGCCAAGGCTGCGAAGAACTTCACCGAAGCCGACCGCATCCGCACCGACCTTCTTGCTCAGGGCATCGTGCTCAAGGATTCACCGACAGGCACGACTTGGGCCGCAGCCCAGTGAGCGGGGAGGCAAGCATGGCTACCGTAGCGAAACCCGCCGTCAAGATCATCACGCCCGACTACTGGGACGAAGCCTGCCGTCATCTGGCGAAGAAAGATCGCGTCATGAAGCGGCTGATCCCGCAATTCGGCGGCGCCAGCCTCGAATCCCGCGGTGATGCGTTCGTCACGCTGGCACGCAGCATCGTCGGCCAGCAGATCTCGGTGAAGGCCGCGCAGTCGGTCTGGGACCGTTTCGAACTGCTGCCGCGCAAGATGACGCCGGCCAATGTGCTCAAGCTCAAGGTGGCCGACATGCGAGCCGCAGGGCTGTCGGCGCGGAAGGTGGAGTACCTGGTCGATCTGGCGATCCATTTCGATTCCGGCGCCGTTCACATCGATGCCTGGAAGGACATGACCGACGAGATGATCATCAGCGAACTGGTGGCAATCCGCGGGATCGGTCGTTGGACGGCCGAGATGTTCCTGATCTTCCACCTGATGCGCCCGAACGTGTTGCCGCTGGACGATGCCGGCCTGATCAGCGGCGTGAGCCACAACTACTTCTCGGGCGAGCCGGTGAGCCGCAGCGACCTGCGCGAGGTGGGCGTGGGCTGGGCACCGTATTGCAGCGTGGCGACTTGGTATATTTGGCGCTCGCTCGACCCCGTACCGGTCGCTTATTGAACACAGGAGAAAGACGTTGGCGAAACGAACCTTCCTCGATTTCGAGCAGCCGATTTCCGAGCTCGAAAGCAAGATCGAAGAGCTGCGCTACGTGCAGACGGAATCGGCGGTCGACATCTCGGAAGAGATCGACCAGCTCAGCAAGAAGAGCCAGCAGCTCACCAAGGACATCTACAGCGATCTGACTCCCTGGAAGATCACCAAGATCGCCAGGCATCCGGAACGCCCTTACACGCTCGATTACGTCAACGAGATCTTCACGGACTTCGTGGAGTTGCACGGCGATCGGCATTTCTCGGACGACCTGTCGATTGTCGGTGGGCTGGCCCGCTTCAATGGCACTCCCTGCATGGTGCTCGGTCACCAGAAGGGCCGTGACACCAAGGAGCGCACCGCCCGCAATTTCGGCATGAGCAAGCCGGAGGGCTATCGGAAGGCGCTGCGCCTCATGAAGACGGCCGAGAAGTTCAAGCTGCCGGTGTTCACCTTCGTCGACACGCCCGGCGCGTATCCGGGCATCGATGCCGAGGAGCGCGGACAGTCCGAGGCCATCGGGCGCAACATCTTCGAGATGGCGCAGCTCGAGGTGCCGATCATCGTG
>CAIQMJ010000177.1 GCA_903872875.1 uncultured Variovorax sp. | reverse complement strand
TCAGCCGACCGTCGCAGACCGTGCCGCGATCATGTAGCGCATTCACGAAAGGATGCTTCATGACGGCGATTTCCTCGTTGGCCCGCTGTTCTTCGAACTTTTCGCAGCGATGCCGGCCCGCCAGGTCAGGCGTTGCGGGAACCTCGATGCCCTGGCCGACCGGCTGAGGCACGATCCGGCGCCGGCCGGCAGGCCTGGCCGTGCCTTTTGCGTTGCGTGCGTTCGAGCAGGACGGCCAAACCGAGCTCTACTGCCCGCCAATCGGGCCGATCGCACCCTACGCCGTATCGCCTGCGCGCCGACACCGAATACATCTATGTCGTCAATGATCAGGGCACCCCGGTGCTGATGCCCAAGGCGTCCGCTCTTGCACAGAACGTGGGACACAACCATCTGGCGAGAAGTGAGCCCGTCCTCGTGTCAGGAGAACTGCGCACCAATGCCGCCGGCGAAGTCGCGGTCATCAACAACTTCGGCGGCCACCACCAGACAGGCTCGCCCGAGTACCTGGACCCCGAGACCTGCACCTTCGGACCACGCCCGCCGGAACGCAATCCACTCCTGGCTGCGCGAGACGCAATGATGGCCCATGGCCTCCCCCTCGCTCCCGACTCGCTGCGGCTGGAACAGGTACGGATCCTCCCGGGAACACCGGCCTATGACGACGCCACCGCGCAGTGCCAGCGCGAGATGCGACTGCGCAACCCCTATGGCTAGAAGGACGGCGCGCACTTTCCATCGAGAGGCTCAGGCGACGAAGGTATCGCCCTTCAGGTGCTCGCCCAGGAAATCGAGGAAACGTCGCACGGCCGGTACCAGGCCCTGCCGCGAGGGAAAGACCGCGTGCACCACGCCCTCGGGCAACCGCCAGCCCGGCAGCAATTGCACCAGCGTGCCAGCCTGCAGCGCATCACGGCACAGGTAGTCGGGCAGCACGCTGATGCCGGTACCGGCAAGCACCGCCATCTGAACCGTCAGCAGGTCATCGGCGACGTAGCGCGGGTGGTGGACGAAGAGGTGCTCGTTGCCATCCGAGTCGATCAGCCGCCACGACGTGCGTCCTTCGGTCACCGACATGGCCACCGTGTCCAGCCGCGAGAGGTCTTCGGGCATCGCCGGCACTCCGCCCTGGCGCGCCAACAGCGCAGGACTGGCAACCAGCTTGGGGCACGAGCGGCCGAGCTGCTTGATCACAAGGCTGCCACTCGCCTCCAGCGTGGGCCGCACGCGCAGCGCGACATCGATGCCCTCCTCGACGAGGTTGACCACGCGGTTGGTCACCTGCATGTCCACGCGCACCAATGGATTCGCCGCCATGAAACGCGGCACCAGGACGCCCAGGCCCGTCTGCGCCAATGTGACGGGACAGGTGATACGGATCGTGCCGCGTGGCTCGGTCTGCACCTGGGCGGCCACCTGGCTGGCCGCCTGCGCAGCCTCGCGCATCGCCAGGCAGTGCTTGAGGAACTGCTCGCCCACGTCGGTCAGCGAGAGCTTGCGTGTGGTGCGATGCAGCAGGCGCACCCCGAGGGAGTGCTCGAGATCGGCCACACGGCGCGAGAGGCGCGATTTCGGAACACCGAGCGCGCGCCCCGCCGCGGCGAAACCGCCCCGTTCGACCACCTCGGCAAAGAACACCATGTCGTTCAGATCCTGCATGCCTACCTTATCGCTTGCGTCCCATTAATCCCATGAACAGGACGATCAGTCGCAATTTTAGGGAGTTATCCGCCAGTCGTTCCAAAAATAGAATCAACCATCGCCCGTTCCGGGCGCACTGTTCCAACAAGGATTTCCATCATGAAGCTGCTGCAAGTCGATTCGAGCGTCCTGGGTACCAACTCCGTGTCGCGCCAACTCACCGCCGAGATCGTGGCCGCCTGGCGCGCCGCCAACCCGGGCCTCACCGTCGACTACCTCGACGTCGCCGCCAATGCACCGAGTCACTTCGGCGCGGATTCGCTCGGCATCAAGGTCGGCGTGCAAGCCGAGCCGACGCCAGCGCAAGCCGCCGAGAACGCCGTGTCGGAATCGCTGATCAACCAGTTCCTGGCCGCCGACGTGATCGTGCTGGGCGCACCGCTCTACAACTTCGCCATCCCGAGCCAGCTCAAGGCCTGGATCGACCGCCTGGCACAGGCCGGCCGCACCTTCAAATACACCGAAAAGGGCCCGGTCGGACTGGCCGGCGGCAAGACCGTGATCGTCGCCTCGACCCGTGGCGGCGTGTACTCGACGTCCGAAGGGGGTCAAGCCATGGAACACCAGGAAAGCTATCTGAAGGTCGTGTTCGGCTTCTTCGGCATCACCGACGTGCGCATCGTTCGCGCCGAAGGCCTGGCCATGGGTGAAGCCGCCAAGGCCGCCGCCATCGAAACCGCCCGTGCCCACATCGCCACTGCCGTGAAGCCGGCTGCGGCAGCCGAAGCCGTCGCGGCCTGATCGCGCCGCGGCTTGTGCCCGCACCATCGAAAAAGCCCGCGAACGCGGGCTTTTTTTATGGGCGCCGCACAACGGGGCACGAGTGCTTGCGCACTCAGGCGTTGTGGATCTTGACCCAGGCCACGTACTTGTCGACCCAGCTCTGCAGGAACTTCTTGGTGCCTTCATTGCCGATGTGGCCCTTGTCGTCGAACAGGTCTTCCTTGTTCTGGATGAAGGCTTCCGGCTGGCCCAGCGTGGGCACGTCGAGGTAGGCCAGCACGTTGCGCAGGTGCTGCTGCGCCAGCGCCGTGCCGATGGCACCGACCGACACGCCGATCACGCCGGCCGGCTTGCCGCCCCAGACGCTCTGCCCGTACGGGCGCGAAGCATGGTCGATCGCGTTCTTGAGCACTCCGGGGAACGAGCGGTTGTATTCGGGCGTGATGAAGAGCAGGCCCTGGGCTGCGGCGATCTCGCTCTTCAGCCGCTTCACCGGCGCCGCCTGGTTGCCGTCGTCGTCCTGGTTGTAGAGCGGCAGATCGCCGATGTCGACGTGCTCGAAGGTGAAGTCCGAGGGCGCTAGGTGCGCGAGGGCGAGCGCGAGCTTGCGGTTGAAGGATTCCTTGCGCAGGCTGCCGATGACGACGGCGATCTTGTACTGGCTCATTCGAATCTCCATGGAACGGTTGGATGGCTGGCCATTATGGAAAGCTTTGAAAGGCCGTGCATCAGCGGCCTGCGGTGGACCGGGGCATCATGGCTCATCCTATTTCCGGAGCAAGACAAGCATGCGATTCCTGTTCGTTGGCGCGGGCGCGCTGGGCGGCTATTTCGGCGGGCGGCTGATCGAGGCTGGCCGCGACGTCACATTCCTCCTTCGCGCCCGGCGCGCGACCCAGATCCAGCGCACGGGGCTGGTGGTCCGAAGCCCGGCCGGCGACCTGCATTTGCCTCCACCGCCGCATCTGCTGTCCGAGCAGTTGAGCCAGCCCTTCGACGTTGTGGTGGTGGGCTGCAAGGCCTATGACCTCGAAGAGACGATGGACTCGTTTGCCGCGGCTATCGGGCCGGACACGATGATCCTGCCGCTGCTCAACGGCATGCAGCATGTCGACCGCCTGGTCGAGCGCTTCGGCAGCGACAGGGTGCTCGGCGGACTGTGCATGATCTCTGCGACGCTCGATCCCGACGGCGCGGTGCTGCACCTGAACCCGATGCATGGGCTGACCTACGGCGAGCGCGATGGCTCGCAATCGAAACGCATCGACGCGCTGCGCGCCGAGTTCGACGGCGCCAAATTCGACGCCACCGCCAGCGACGGCATCCTGCAGGCGATGTGGGAGAAATGGGTGTTCATCGCCTCGGCCGCCGGACTCACCAGCCTGATGCGCGCATCGATCGGCGACATCATGGCGGCAGGCGGCCGCGACATCGCGCTGTCGATTTTCGACGAGTGCGCAGCGATCGCCGCGCACAACGGCTACGCCCCGCGAGCCGAAGCGGTAGAGCGCGGTCACGCGATGCTCACGGCCACAGGCTCGCCGATGACGGCGTCGATGTACCGCGACATCCAGCTGAACGCAGCGGTTGAGGCCGATCACATCCTGGGCGACCTGCTGGGCCGCGCGGCGCCCGCCCCGATTGGCGCGAGCCCGACCGTGCTGCGCACGGCCTATGTGCATCTGAAGGCCTACGAGGCGCAACGCGCGCGGCTCGCGGCCAAGTGACGGCCGCCTGAGCTGCAGCGGAGCGCAGCGCTGCTCAGGCCGCGCCGAGCGCCTTCTCGATCCGCTGCTGCAGGTGCGCCAGCCCGAAGGACACGTCGCAGAACTCGCCATTCAGGAAGAAGGTCGGCGTGGCCCGCACGCGCAGCGCGACGGCGCCCTGCATCTGTTCCTGCACGCGCTGCAGGTAGACGTGGTCGCGGAGTTCGTTCTCGAAGCGCGGGATGTCCAGGCCGAGTTGCTCCGCATAGCTTTGCAGGTGGGCCGCGCCCAGATGCTGCTGGTGGGCGAAGAGCAGATCGTGAAAGGCCCAGAACTGTCCCTGGGCGCCCGCCGCCTCGGCCGCTTCCGCGGCAAGCTCCGCATGCGGATGCACTTCGCGCAGCGGGAAATGCCGGAACACGAAGCGCACCTGCGATCCGAAGCGGTCGCGCAAGATCTTCACGGCCGGGTGCGCCTGCCCACAGGACGGGCATTCGAAGTCGCCATACTCGACGAGCGTGAGCCGGGCGGTCGCCGGGCCGAGAACGTGGTCGGTCGCCGCGTCGGGCACCAACAGGGGATGAATGGGAGCAGTCGCGGTCATGGGTTGGTTCTCCAGAAGGATCGTCATGCAGTATGGGCGCGCGCGTGCAGCCTGTCCGCGAGCAGGGCCAAGGCATCCTCGGCCGACGCGGCGATGTCCGCCGACCGCGTGAGCATCAGGTTGAGCCGCTGCCCCAGGCCTTCGACCATCATGCCGCTCGCACATTCGCGCAGGATGCCCGACGCGTCGCGCTCGCAGGCCACCGCCGCCGATACACGCTGCGCGTACGTGAGCGCAGGCACGTTGTAGGCAACCACAGGCTTGCCGAGCGCCGCCGCAAAGCCGACCTCGAAGGCGGTGCCCGAATCCGGCTCGTGTCCCCGGAAGCTCGCGAGATTGGCGACGACGCCATCGGCGCCGCGGATCAGCGCGACATTGCCTTCGTAGATGCACTGGGCCAGCACCTCCTCGCTGCCGACGAAGCCTGCCGACAGCCCACCGTCCGACGGCGGCAAGCCGACCAGGCCGAGGCGCTCGCACGCGGCCAGGAGCCGGCGGAACACCGCCTCGCTGTCGCGAAAGAAGACATCCGGCCCCGCCAAATAGATCCGTGGCCGCTGACCGCGCGGCGATGCGTCCTGCGGCATCAGCCCTCCCGGTGGCAGACAGCCTCGACGTTGTACCCGTCGGGGTCCAGCACGAAGGCGGCGTAGTAGTTCGCGTGGTAGTGCGGCCGCGGCCCTGGTGCTCCGTGGTCGGTCGCGCCGGCGGCCATCGCGGCCTGGTGGAACGCGTCGACCTGCGCGCGGTCCGCGGCACGCAAAGCGATGTGGCTGCGCGGTGTCATCGGCGCCGCGGCGGTGAGCCAGAAGTCGCCGGCGGGGTCGTCGCCCGGCTGCAGGTCGCGGGCGCCGAAACCCACCGCGTCGTCGAAGGCCCGCCGCACCACGTAGCCCAGCGGCGCCAGCGCGGCCTCGTAGAACGCACGGCTCACGGCGAGATCGGAAACGAAGATGCCGGTGTGATCGATCATGTTTTTCCCTCGGAAGAAGCAGCGCGGCAAGGGCCGCCGCGCGCATCCGCCACTGTAGCAACCGGCTCAGCGCACGCGCCGGAAAGTGAGGTTGTAGCGAAGGGCGCCGGTCGCTGGATGAGCGCCCTGCGGCAGCGTGTCGATGCCATGGAAATTCAGGCGTGACGGCCCGCCCCAGACGACCACGTCGCCATGCACCAGCGGCAGCCGATGCGGCCGTTCGGCGCGCGTGGCGCCACCCCAGAGAAAGGTCGCCGGCAGGCCGAGCGATACCGAGACGATCGGCTCGACCAGGTTGCGCTCATCGCGGTCCTGGTGGAGCGACAGCTTCGACCCCGGCACGTAGCGGTTGACGAGGCAGGCCTGTGGCTGGAAATCCGCGAAGCCGGCACGCGCGGCGGCCCGGGCGGCGAGGTCCCTGAACAACTGCGGCATCGCGGGCCAGGGTCGGCCGCTTTCAGGATCGCAGGACTCGTAGCGGTAGCCCGTCCGGTCGCTCACCCAGCCGGCCTCGCCGCAGTTGGTCATGGCCACCGACATGCGCAGGCCGCCCGGCGTGACCAGATGACGGAAAGGCGCATCCCGCGCGATGTCCGCCACGGCCGCCAGCAGCGCGACATCGATATCACGGGCAAAGCCGCCGAGCTTCAGGGCGCCGGGCGCGAGCGGCAGGTCGTCGTCCGCATCGTCGAACAGATTCATGGCTTCATGAGAATGGCATCATCAGGGGAACAAGGCGTTCGCATTCTGAACGCCGCACAACATCAAGGAAATCTCGGACATGGGCGCGCAGTGGAAAGCAAAACACAAGGACCTCGCGGCGAATGCCAAGGGCCGGTTGTTCGGAAAGCTGGCCAAGGAAATCATGATCGCCGCGCGCGGCGGCGCCGACCCGGCGTCGAACTCGAAGCTGCGGCTGGTGGTCGAGCAGGCACGCAAGGTGTCGATGCCCAAGGACACGCTGGACCGCGCCATCAAGAAGGGCGCAGGCCTCTCGGGCGATGCGGTCAACTTCGAGCACGTAATCTATGAAGGCTTCGCCCCGCACCGCGTGCCGCTGATGGTCGAGTGCCTGACCGACAACGTGAACCGCACAGCGCCCGAGATGCGCGTGCTGTTCCGCAAGGGCCAGCTCGGCACCTCCGGCTCGGTGGCCTGGGACTTCGACCATCTGGGCATGATCGAGGCCGAACCGTCGGCAGCCGGCGCCGATGCCGAACTCGCCGCGATCGAAGCCGGCGCACAGGACTTCGAGCCCGGCGCGGAAGAAGGCACGACGTTGTTCCTGACCGATCCAGCCGACCTCGACCTCGTGAGCCGCGCCCTGCCAGCGCAAGGCTTCACGGTGCTCGCCGCGAAGCTGGGCTACAAGGCGAAGAACCCGGTCGATCCGGCCAGCCTGAGCGCCGAGGCGCTTGAAGAAGTCGAGACCTTTCTCGCAGCCATCGACGCGAACGACGACGTTCAGAACGTGTTCGTCGGCCTCGCCGGCTGACCGCCAGACCCTGAGCGTCTAACGCCGCCGGCCACGCGCCCTGGCCGGCGCACGCGGCGGCATGCCGAGCGCCGCGCGCGCGAGCGCATCGGCCTCGCCGTTGCGGTGCTGCGGAATCCACTTCAGCTGCACGCTGTCGAAGGACGCGATCAGCGCGCGGGCCTCATCGAAGAGCGCGGCCAACCGCGCGATCGGCCGGGCGTCCGGGTCGCCGAGTTGCGCCACGATCACGCTGTTGTCCGAATTCACGCGCAGCGCCCGGGCGCCCTGCCGCTGCAGCAGCGCCAGCGCCGCCATCAGCGCCCGCAGTTCGGCCTCGTTGTTGCAGCCGTGCAGCGCGGGGGATTCGGACAGTGTCTGACGCATGCCGTCGGGCGCGACGATCACGGCGCCCAGGCCGATGCGGCCCGGATTCGGCACGGCGCTGCCGTCGCAATGCACCGTCCAGAACGCCCGCTCCACGCTATCCGGCAAGTCCAGCAACTCAGTCGCAGGGATTGCCATGCGGCGCGTTCTGCAGGCTGGCCTGCGTCACGCTCGCGCCGGCCGGCACGTGGCTGGTCACCCAGACGTTGCCGCCGATGGTCGCGCCCTGCCCCAGCGTGACGCGCCCGAGGATGGTCGCGCCCGCGTAGATCACCACATCGTCCTCGACGACCGGATGGCGCGGCAGGCCCTTCTGCAGATTGCCTTCGGCGTCCGTCGGAAAGCGCTTGGCGCCCAGCGTCACGGCCTGGTAGAGCCGCACGCGCTCGCCGATGACGGCGGTCTCGCCGATCACGACGCCCGTGCCGTGGTCGATGAAGAAGCTCGCGCCGATCTGGGCGCCCGGATGGATGTCGATGCCGGTCAGGCCGTGCGCGCGTTCGGCCACGATGCGCGCCAGCAACGGCAGCTCGAGCCGGTACAGCTGGTGCGCCATGCGGTGGTGGATCATCGCGCGCACGCCGGGGTAGCACAGAAGCACCTCGTCGACGCTGCGCGCGGCCGGATCGCCGTGGAAAGCGGCCAGCACGTCGGTGTCGAGCAGGCTGCGGATACCGGGCAAAGCAGCGGCGAAGGCGCGGATGCGGCGCTGCGCCTCGGCGCTCAGCGAGGCCAGTTCGGCCGGCGTATGCCGGCGCTCATGGCGGAGTTCGAGCGTGGCCTGCGCGTGCAGTTGGTGCAGCGCGGCATCGAGCGTGTGCGCGACGTAGAAGTCCTCGCTCTCCTGGCGCAGATCGGTCGGACCGAGGCGCATCGGAAAGAGCGCGCCGGTGAGCGCCTCCACCACCTCGCCGACCGCGTCGCGTGAAGGCAGCTCGCGCTCGCCGCCCTCCTGCGCGCGCCGTTGCGACTCGCGCCAATCGCGCCGCACCTGGTGCAGCGCACCCACGATCTCGTCCACCTGGAAGCCTGTCGTCATCGCGTGCCTCTTTCTCTCGTTTTCTCTGAAAACGCGGAGCATCGCACCAAACGAAAGACTCTGCGCCGGTGGGCCCGTCGGGCGCCGGCGCCTGCCGCAGTACGGCCTTACTGCAGGAAGGCAGGCTTCGCGTAGCCCGGGAACTTGCTGTCGACCACGGCCTTGAACTCGTTCGAGCGGAAGGCTTCGGCAATGTCCTTGGCCCACTGCGTGTCCTTGTCCGCACGCTTCACGGCGACCACGTTCAGGTAGTGGTCGGGCGTCTTCTCGAGCGCAACCGCACCGGTCAGCTTCAGGCCCGACGAAATCGCGAAGTTGCCGTTGATGATCGCGTACTCGGCATCACCCAGCGTGCGCGGCAGTTGCGCGGCTTCGAGCGGCAGCAGCTTCAGCTTGCGCGGGTTCTCGGCGATGTCCTTCTCCGAGGCGCGGATCGGGTCGATGCCGGGCTTGAGCGTGACCAGCTTGTTCTGCTCCAGCAGCAGCAGCGCGCGCGCCAGGTTGCTCGGGTCGTTCGGCAGCGTGATGCGGTCGCCTTCCTTGGCCTCGGCCAAGGTCTTGCGGGTGTTCGAGTACACGCCCATCGGCGCGATCGGGCCTTGCACCAGGTCGACGATGTCGAGTTTCTGGTCGGCCGCGAACTTCTTCAGGTAGACCAGATGCTGGAAGAAGTTGGCGTCGAGCGAGCCTTGCGCCAGCGCGAGGTTCGGCTGTACGTAGTCGTTGAACTCGACCAGCTTGACCTTGTAGCCCTTCTTTTCGAGCAGCGGCACGATGCCGGACTTGAGCTGGTCGGTGTTCGAACCGGCGGTGCCGCCGATCACGAGCTCCTTCTTGGTGGCCGGCTGGGCCTGGGCCTGCAGCGAGAGACCGCCGATGGACAGCGCGACGAGGGACAGGGCGAGAACGGAACGGCGGAGCATGGTGTTTTTCATGGAAGCAAGGGACTGGAAAAAAGAGGGATCAGCGCTTGTCGAGGCGGCGTGCCGTCGTGTTGCCGACGAACTGGAGAATCTGCACCATCACCACGAGCAGCGCCACGGTGAGCACCATCACGTCGGTCTGGAAGCGGTAGTAGCCATAGCGGATGGCCAGGTCGCCGATGCCGCCGCCGCCGACCACGCCGGCAATGGCGGAGTACGACAGGAAGCTCACCGACAGCACGGTCAGCGCGAGCACCAGGCCGGAACGGGCCTCGACCAGCAGCACGCGCCAGACGATCTGCAGTTCCGACGCGCCCATCGCGTGGGCCGCCTCGATGACGCCGCGCGGCACTTCGCGCAGGCACTGGTCGACCAGCCGCGCGAAGTACGGGATCGCAGCCACCGACAGCGGCACGGCCGCGGCCAGCGGGCCGATCGAGGTGCCGGCGATGACCCGCGTGAGCGGCACCATCGCGACCAGCAGGATGATGAAGGGGAACGAACGGACGGTGTTCACGAACCAGTTCAGCACCAGGAACGCCGGCTTGTTGGCCAGCGACTGCCCCGGGCCGAGCAGGAACAGCAGGATGCCCAGCGGGCCGCCAATCAGCACCGCGGCCGACAGGCCGATGGCCAGCATCAGGAAGGTCTGGCCGATGGCGGTCCAGAGCTCGGGAAGGATGGGGACGATGTTCTCAAACATAGCTGATCTCCGAAGCGCCGGCGCCTGCATCGGCCTGCGCGGCGGCGGCTTCGCGCGCATCGCGCACGCGGCGGCGCAGCAGCGTGTCGAGCTCACGTCCAAGCGCGGAAGTGCGCGGCACCTCGCTCGGCGCATCGACGGCGAACTGCTCGATCACGCGGCCCTTCTCGAGGATCGCGACATGGCGGCACAGCACCTCGACGACCGACAGCTCGTGCGTGACGATCACGATGGTCACGCCGATCTTCTGGTTGATCTCGCGCAGCGTTTCGAGCAGCGAGCGCGTGGTCTCGGTGTCGAGCGCGGACGTCGGCTCGTCGCACAGCAGCACCTGCGGGCGCGGCGCCAGCGCACGGGCGATCGCCACGCGCTGCTTCTGGCCGCCCGAGAGTTGCGCCGGATAGGTGTCGATCTTCTCGCTCAGGCCGACCAGCGCGAGGCATTCGCGCACGCGCGCATCGATCTCGGCC
>CAIQMJ010000176.1 GCA_903872875.1 uncultured Variovorax sp. | reverse complement strand
TGAGGGTGATCATGGGTTCGGCGAAAGATGGCGCATGCCGTCGACTGCGGCCAATGCTGCGGCGGCCTGGGCGTCGTGCGCGAAGACAAAGGGGGCGCCGTAGATCGTTTCGTCGGGAAACTCGGTGATCAACGTCAGGGCTGCGGTGTCCTGACGATCGACTTCGCTGATCATGCAGGCCGTGCCGTGGATGACTTCGAATGGCAGATCGCCGGCATGGACATTGTAGCTGGCGAGCTGTTTTCGATTGAATTCCATCAGGGCTTGCGAGCTTGCCAATTCGAGGCAGACATGCTCGGTCAGCCGTCGTGCGCGCTCGCCCCAGCCCGCATGGTGGCGCACGATCAGGAAGAAGCCTTTCGGCACCGTCCAGAACGCAAATCCGCGCGGGATGTAGCCGCTCATCGGACGCGTCCATTCGTGTGCGGGATAGCCGTGCATGTTGACGTGCAGGTCGGCGCCGGACAGCCGGAGCGCCTCCTGGCGTGCCTCGCGTTCCAGCAATGGCGGTGCGTCGCGGAATTCGACGTCGTCGCCCAGCGCGGTGTAGCGCGCTGCGTGGTGCATGTGGCGTGGGGCGGGCACGCACAGTTCCCGGTGCAGCGCGTAGCCGTCGGGGTTCTCGAGCGGCATCACCACGAAGTGGGCATCCGGACGCTCGGCCAGCGCTTGTGCGGCACGCAGCGCGCCTACGACGCCTGAGGTCTCGTTCGCGTGCTGGCCGCCGCTGATCAGGACCGCCGGGCCGCTGCCCCGGTGATAGACAGCGCTGACTGTCCGGCCCTGGCGGCTCATTGCGGCAAAGCGGTGGCCGGGGCGTCCCTGGCGATCGGCGATGCGGTCGAAGGCTTCGGCCACCTGCGCTGGCGCGAGCGGCCCGGTTGTTTCGGCCAGCGCCATGTGCCGGCCCAAACCTGCACTCATCGGAACCTGCGCGTCGGCCGCCGGATACGGCCGCGTTGCGATGCGCAGGCGCGCTGCGCCATCGCTCGGCCGCACGTCCGGCACGATCTGTCCCGGTTGCAGGCGGCGGTCGCCGGCCGCGCGGCCGCTGCGGCGCTGGAACAACTCCATCAGCGTGAAATACAGATCTTCATGCAGCGCTTCGTGGCTGTTGATCCAGCTCGCCTCTTCCGGCGGTGCGAAGGCGATGCCAGGCACGTCGATGCGCAGGTCCAGGCGCTCGAAATACGGTTCGCTTGCGGGCCAGTCTTGGGCCATGACCGCATCGATCGCGAGGCGGAACAGCGCCTCATGCTCCGATTCGTGCGGGCCGTCGGATTCGATGATTGCGCCTTGCCGTACGCGCAGCCAGGCGGTCGGCGACAGCAGTGTTTCTCCGAGCGCATCGACGTGGACGCGGTTCGGCGCGAAGACGACGTCCTGACGCCGGCGTCCGTCTTCCCATTCAAGGTCGACTTCGTAATGCGGCTGTGCCTCGGCGGGCGGCATCGGCGTCAGTTCGAGATCGATGCCGGCCAGCATGTCGGCCAGCGGATAGGCCTCCAGCGCGAACCGCCTTGCCGGGGCTGTCGGATGAACCGGATAGCGGACCACGACGCGGCGCAGGCCGCGCAGTTCGATGCTTTCCAGAAAGTGGTGCACCAGCGGCTTGTAGGCGCTGTGCAGATGCGCCTCGATACCCGTGCTGGCGAGCCGTTGCTCGGCGGCGCGGCGTGTCTCGACGCCTTCGTACAGCCAGCCCTCGACCGTGGTGCCTGGCTTCATCGGGCGCGCGGTCAGCGTGCCGATCCATTGGTCGAGCGTACGCGGCAGCGCGACGTCCAGAAGCACGCGCGCCGAGGACGTCGTTGGCGTCATGGACTCAAAGCGTGGACGCCGGCGATCCGGCGTTGGCGCGCGCGATGGCATCGCGCGTCAGCAGCATGACCTGGTCTTCGCCGGCCGCGGTTTCGAGCCAGATCGCCTCCAGCGTCGGGAAGGCCGTTTCGAAGTGGTCGCGCTCGTTTCCGATTTCAAGCACCAGCACGGCGGTTTCGTTCATCACGGCTGGCGCGGCGCGCAGCAGGCTGCGCACGAAGTCCATGCCGTCGTTTCCGCCGGCCAGCGCCAGAGAGGGCTCTGCCAGGTATTCGGCCGGCAGCGCGGCCATGCTCCCAGTGTTGACGTAGGGCGGATTGCACAGGATCAGGTCCCAGGGACCAGGCAACGCCGACAGGCCGTCCGACTCGACCAGAGTGATGCGGCCGTCGAGCTGATGGCGCGCCACGTTGATGGCCGCCACTTCGAGCGCCTCGGTCGAGATGTCGGCCGCGGTGACCTGGACGTCCGGGTAGGTCATCGCCGCCAGCACGGCGAGGCTGCCGTTGCCCGTGCACAGGTCGAGCACCTGCAATGTGTGCTCGCCGAGCCAGTGGTCGATGCTGCCGTCGGCCAGCAGTTCGGCGATGAAGCTGCGCGGCACGATCGCGCGCTCGTCGACATAGAAGGACACGCCCTGGAGCCAGGCTTCCTTCGTGAGATAGGCGGCGGGCTTGCGGGTGTCGATGCGGGTGTCGATCAACACCGCGACCCTGGCGGCGTCGGCCGGCGATACCGGCCGGTCGGCGGCGTCATCGATATCGTCGATCGGCAGCCGCAGTTGCCAGAGCACCAGCCAGGCGGCCTCGTCGAAGGCGTTGTCGGTGCCGTGGCCGAAGGCGACGCCGGCGTCTGCCAGCCGGCTTGCGCTGGCCTCGATCAGCTCGATGACGGTGCTGTTCATGATGCCAACCTCGCTTCCAGTCCTTCGAGCGTCCGCCGGTAGATGTTCTTCAGCGGTTCGATGTCCGCCACCGCGATGTGCTCATCGATCTTGTGGATGCTGGCGTTCACCGGCCCGAGCTCGATCACCTGCCTGCAGATCTTCGCGATGAAGCGCGCGTCGCTGGTGCCGCCGCTGGTCGACAGTTCGGTGTCGATGCCGGTTTCGGCGCGGATCGCCTGCTGCACCGCTTCGACCAGCTCGGCCGGCTGCGTGAGGAAGGGCAGGCCGCCGACCGTCCAGGCCAGCGTGTAGTCGAGTCCGTGCGCGTCCAGCACGGCCTGCACGCGCTGCTGCAGTGCTGCGGGCGTCGATTCGGTGGAGAAGCGGAAGTTGAAGTCGATGGTCGCCGAGCCCGGGATGACGTTGCTGGCGCCCGTGCCAGAGTGGAAATTGCTGATCTGCCAGCTGGTCGGCTGAAAGAAGGCGTTGCCCGCGTCCCACCCGCCGGCTGCGTTGATGGCGACCAGTTCGGCCAGCGCGGGCGCGAACGCGTGCACCGGATTCCTGGCGAGGTGCGGGTAGGCGATGTGGCCTTGCACGCCCTTCACGGTGAGCTTGCCGCTCATGGTGCCGCGTCGACCGTTCT
>CAIQMJ010000175.1 GCA_903872875.1 uncultured Variovorax sp. | reverse complement strand
GCCGGATCTGCGCTGGGGTGCCGCGACCGCCGTGGCGACGCACGCCCGCATCGCGGAGGCCGCGCGCGACGCGGGTTTTGGCGCCGTTCATGTCAGCCGGCCAGGCCTGCCCGCCCTGGTGGCGTCGATAGAATCCCTGGGATGAGTGCTGCCTCCCCGACCGACCACGCTACGCCGGAGCCTGCACCGCGAGTGCCCGTGCCGGCCACGCTGCAGACATCCCATGCCGCCGCCTCCCTGCTGTTGTCGCGCATCGCGCTGGGCCTGTTGGCGCTGTTCGCCCTCGTGGCCCTGGTGCTTGCGCTGGTGTTATGGCAGCGCGTGAATGGCATGCAGGAGCAACTGGCGCGCCAGAGCGCCGACGCGATCGCCCAGTCCACCGAGGCGCGCACGCTGGCACGCCAGGCCAGTGAAATGGTGCGGGATACCGCCGCCCGCGTTGCGCTCCACGACACCCGCCTCGCGGAGGTCTCATTGCAGCGCGCTCAACTGGAAGAACTCATGCAGAGTCTGTCGCGCTCGCGCGATGAGAATCTGGTGGTCGACATCGAATCGGCCGTGCGGCTGGCCCTGCAGCAGGCCCAGGTGACCGGCAACATCGAGCCGCTGCTTGCGGCGTTGCGGGCTGGCGATCTGCGTGTATCGCGTGCAGCCCAGCCGCGTCTTGCGCCGCTTCAGCGTGCGATGCAGCGCGATGCCGACCGGCTGCGCGCCGGTGCCAACGGCGACAGCGCCGAAGCGCTCCAGAAGCTCGACGAGCTGATGCGTGGCATCGACGATCTGCCCGCGCTCAATGCCGTGGCTGCACGCGGCAGCAGCTTCAACGGTTGGCAGGCGGAGCCGGTTCCGGCCGATGCGCCGTGGTGGCAGCGTTTTCTGCTGGCCGTGCGCGGCGAAGCGCGTTCATTGCTGCGCGTCGGCCGCATCGAGCAGCCCGACGCGGTCCTGCTCGCACCGGACCAGACTTTCTTCCTGCACGAGAACCTCAAGTTGAAGCTGCTGAGCGCACGGCTCGCGCTGCTCTCGCGCCAGGTCGACACGGCCCGTGCCGAACTTGGCGCGGTGTCCACCGCGCTGAATCGCTATTTCGATCCCGCTTCGCGCAAGGTCCAGAACGCGGCCACGCTGTTGCAGCAACTGCAGTTGCTTGTGAAGGCGACCGCGCCTGCGCGTATCGACGAGACGCTCGCGGCGTTGACCACCGCCGCTGCCGGGCGCTGATTCATGCGCGCCGCTCTCTGGCTTCTCGCGCTCTTCGGCATTGCCGCCGCGGTGGCGCTGTTCGCAGGCAACAACCAGGGCACCATCACCGTGTTCTGGCCGCCCTGGCGCGTCGACCTGTCGCTGAATCTTGTGCTCGTGCTGCTGATCGGGATGTTCGTGCTGTTGCACGTGGCATTGCGCGCACTCGCCGCGCTGTTTTCCTTGCCGCATCAGGCGCGCCAGTGGCGCATGCAGCAGAAAGAGCGTGCGCTGAACGCCTCTATCCTCGATGCGATCGCTCAGCTGCTGGCGGGTCGCTTCTCCCGTGCGCGCAAGGCCGCGCAGGCTGCCCTGGTGCAGGAGCGTACGCTGTATTCGATGAATGTCGATCTGCCGCAGGCGCAGCAGGTACGCGTCCTGTCGCATCTGTTGGCCGCCGAGAGCGCACAGGCCTTGCAGGACCGTGCGGCGCGCGACGCCCATCTGCAGCATGCCTTGAACGAGAGCACCGATCGCAACGCATTGCAATCCGGCGTTCGTGAAGGCGTGCAACTGCGTTCGGCGCGCTGGGCGCTGGAAGACCGTGACGCCGCTGCCGCGCTGACACGCCTGCAGGAACTGCCGCAGGGTGCGCAGCGCCGTACGCTGGCACTGCGTCTGCGACTCAAGGCGGCGCGCCAGGATCGGCGCACACTGGAAGCACTGGAAACCGCACGGATGCTGGCCAAGCATCGCGCGTTCTCGCCATCCGCGGCGCACAGCATCGTGCGCGGTCTCGCGACCGAGTTGTTGTCGAGCGCGCACGATCCGGCGCAACTGATCCGTGCCTGGGGCGAACTGGAGCCCGCCGAGCGGGAGATGGCCGAGGTTGCGATCCAGGCCGCCCAGCGCATGGTGTCGCTGCATGGCGATCTGGCGCTCGCGCGCGGCTGGCTTCTGCCGGTGTGGGAGATCCTGGCGTCGCGGCCGCACGAACTCACTGACGCGTTGCGCGTCAAGCTCGTGCACGCCCTGGAGGCAGGCCTGGATTCCGTCGATGCCGACTGGTTGGCCCGCATCGAGGCCGCGCAGCGGAGCAACCCTCGCGACGCCAATCTGCAATACCTTGCTGGCATGGCCTGCGTGAAGCGCCAGCTGTGGGGCAAGGCGCAGCAGTTGCTGGCGCAGGCGGGCATGGGGCTGCAGGACATCGGGCTCTACCGGCGCACCTGGTTGGCGCTGGCGCAGCTCGCCGAAGGTCGCGGCGATACCGAGCAGGCAGCCATCGCCTGGAAGCGTGCGGCAGAGGCCGGCATTACCGCCTGATCGCCTGCCCGATCGGCGTTTCGGCGATCTGAAGCACTGCAACTCGCCGGTCGCCGTCGCTGATTCGCCCAGCTCGGCGCCGAACGGTCAACCGGCGAGCGGCCTATCGCGCTATCTCACCCCACGCACCGCACTCACCGCAAAAAAATAGCCGACCCAGGGCCGGCTTCTCTTTGCAACAAGATGGTCGGACGGAGAAGGCGCATTGTCTTCTCCGTCCGGTGTGTCGCCACTGAATCTACTGTGCCGATGCGTCCACGCCGTCGGTCGTCTTCTCGAAGGGCAGGATCATGCCGGTCAGGCTGCGGCGCGTTTCCACCAGGACCAGCGGACCCTCATCGATCACGATGGCCGCCGGGCGCTCGCGTGGCACATGCACAGGCTTCACCTCTGCAGCAATGGCCGCGCGGGCCTGCGCGATGCGCTCTGGATTGGAGTTCACCCATTGCAGGCCGGAGCCTTCGGCCACCTGGGCGAGTTCCGCCAGCGGCAGTTCGAAAGCCTGCACCTTCGGCAGGGCGCGTGCGCTCACCGGTGCGGCGGCCCTTGGCGCCGTTGCAGCAGCCACCGGGCTTTCCGCCGGGCGTTCGGCGGCGCGTGCCACCGGTGCAATTTCGGGCGTGGTTGCAGGTGCAGGTGCAAGCGCCGATGCAGCGACCACCGGCTCTGCCATGGCAGGCGTTGCATCGATGGCTTGCGCAACTGGCGCAACGGCAGGCTGGTCATCCGTGCCCGCCGCGACCGCAGATTCGGTCAGCGTTGTTGCATCCCCTTCTTCGCGTGGTGCGCGCTCGCGACGGTCGCGGCCGTAACGGTCGCGTGAGCGTCCGCGGCGCGGCTCATCGCCCTCCCGGCGAGGTGCGGCCTCTACGCCCTGCACGCCATCGCTGCCGACGTCAGCGTCGAGAGCGGACGCGGCCGTGTCGAGCGGTGCCGGCTGCGAAACGCCGTCGGTGCCCGGTGCGACGTCGGGACGCCGTTCGCGGCGCTCGCCGCGAGGAGCGCGCTCCTCACGCGGTGCGCGCTCCTCGCGTGGCGCACGTTCTTCACGCTGTGCGCGCTCGGCGTAGACCGATGTCGTCGGCGCGCCTTCGTTCGGCTCTCCACGTTCGCGAGCGCCTTCGGCACCGCGCTCGGTGCGCTCGGTGCGTTCCGCGCGCTCGCCACGTTCACGGCGCGGACGCGGCGTGCGTTCGGTCTGCGCGCCGGCCTGGGCATCGTCCGCCGTTGCGGACTGCGCCGACGGTTCTGCTGTGTTCACGGCTGCGGCGTCGAGCGACACCGGGCGTGCTTCGCCGTCGCGTGGGCCGCGGCCATTGCGGCGTGCTTCACCTTCGCGCGGACCACGGCCTTCGCGTGGTTCGCGCACAGCTGCGTCGGTGCGGACTTCCGTACTGCGACCTTCTCGCGTATCGCGGCGCTCACCCGATCGGCCGTTGCGGCCTTGGCCTTCGCCACGTCCGCCACGGCCTTCGCCGTTACGGCCTTCAGCGCCGCGTGCTTCGCTGCGGCCTTCGCCATTGCGCCCACCGCGGCGTGCATCGCCGTCACGTGGGCCGCGTGCTTCGCCATCACGAGACGGGCGACCGTCGCGGCGCATCGGCTTCGGTGCTTCCACCGGAATCGCCGAAGGCGCAGGTGCAGCGGCCGGCGCCAGGCCGAAGAGCCTCTTGATGAAGCCCATGAAACCGGCTTCCGCAGGCGCAGGCGCCGCGACGGGAGCGGGCGCTGCAACCGGTGCCGGTGTGGGCGCAACCACGGGCGGGCGGACGGCCTCGGGTTTTGGCGGGACCACCGGAGCCGGCGCGTCGGGCAGCACGCCCTTGATCACCGGCGTCTGCTTGTTGGTCGGCTCCTGCGAGCGGCGCGTGACCGACGTCGTGTTGTCCAGATCCTCGGCCATCTTGTAGCTGGCGGCGATGTGGTCGAGGCGTGGGTCGTCGTGCTTCAGGCGTTCGAGCTTGTAGTGCGGCGTCTCGAAGGTCTTGTTCGGCACCATCAGCACGGTCACGCGCTGCTTGAGCTCGATCTTGGCGATCTCGG
>CAIQMJ010000174.1 GCA_903872875.1 uncultured Variovorax sp. | reverse complement strand
CGGTCAGCTGCGACAGGCGCGACACACGTCCGCCGCGCGCAGCGGGAGCGGCGATCGATGCGGAAGGTGACGCCGGGGCGGGAGAAGAGGCGGCAGCCGTTTTTTTCATGGGGAGCGGTGGGGCAGGTAATGTGGCCTTGCGGCCGACCGGTTGGGACAGGGGCGAAGCCGCGACAGCGGCCTTGCCAGGAGCGGGCGGAGAGACGGAGACCGGCTTCGCCGCCGACGCGGCCGGCTTGGCGGCCGGCGTCTTGCTTACGACCGGTGACGCGGCAGGCTGGGCCTTGGCGGCTGGTTTCTTCACGGTGACGGGCTCCTTCGAAGAACTGGAAAGCGCTTTCCGGCGGGTGTCTCTTCCCATGCAAAACCGTGTTTCCACCCCTGGGAAACCCTGGAGAAAGAACCACGGTGGCGTAACAGGCGCGCGATTGTATAGAGAACTCGCAGCGCCGTGCCGTCAAACCCGCTGCGCCGTCACACGAGGCACTGGTTCAGACCCTGTTCCAAAATTTCGCGTGGCAGGTCGAGGCCGATGAATACCATGCGGCTCTGGCGCTGCTCGTCCTTGCCCCATTCCGGCCCGAGGTCGCTGCCCATGAGTTGGTGCACGCCCTGGAAGATCACCTTCCGGTCGGTGCCCTTCATGCTGAGCACGCCCTTGTAGCGCAGCATTCGCGGACCGTAGATGTTGACGATGGCACCCAGGAAGTCCTCCAGGCGCGCAGGATCGAATGCCCGATCGGCGCGATAGACGAAGCTCTTCACGTCGTCGTCATGGTGATGGTGGTGGCCATGGCCTTCGTTCGCATGCGACGGGTGGTCGCAATGCTCGCCATGCGCGTGGTCGTGATCGTGGTCGTGCTGATCGTCTTCCTTCAGGAAGTCAGGGTCGATGTCCAGCTTGGCGTTCAGGTTGAAGCCGCGCAGGTCGAAGATGTCCTTGAGCGGCACCTCGCCGAAATGCGCCTTCTGCTGCGGTGCACGCGGGTTCATGTGCTTGAGCCGGTGGATCAGCGCATCGGTCTCTTCGGCCGACACCAGGTCGCTCTTGCTGATGAAGATCTGGTCGGCAAAGCCGACCTGGCGGCGTGCTTCCTGGCGGTCGTTGAGCTGCTGGGGCGCATGCTTGGCGTCGACCAGCGTGAGGATCGAGTCGAGCAGGTAGCTCTCGGCGATCTCGTCGTCCATGAAGAAGGTCTGCGCGACCGGACCGGGGTCGGCCAGGCCGGTGGTCTCGATCACCACGCGATCGAAATCGAGCAGGCCCTTGCGCTTCTTGGCGGCCAGCAACTGGAGCGCTTCGCGCAGGTCTTCGCGGATGGTGCAGCAGACGCAGCCGTTGCTCATCTGCACGATCTGCTCCTTCGACTCGGTCACGAGGATGTCGCTGTCGATGTTCTCCTCGCCGAATTCGTTCTCGATCACGGCGATCTTCTGGCCATGCGCCTCGGTCAGGATGCGCTTGAGCAGCGTGGTCTTGCCGGAGCCGAGGAAGCCGGTGAGGATGGTGGCGGGAATGAGGGCCATGGCGGTACTCCGAGAACGGGAAAGGCGGGAAGTCTAGCGACAGGGCCGCAGCCCTGCTGGCGCAGGTGAATGCGCCGCATGCACGACCGGTATTTCTTCAGGGCTTGCGCACCACCACCAGGCCCTTGAGGTACTCGCCCTCCGGGAATTCGATGGTCATCGGATGGTCGGGCGCGGCACCGAGGCGTTCGCTGATGAAGCCGTCGACGCCGGCATCGATGCCGGCGGAGGCCACGATCTTGTGGAACAGGTCGGCGCCGATGCCGCCCGAGCACGAGAAGGTCAGCAGCACGCCGCCCGGCGCCAGCAGCTTCAGGCCCAGCCGGTTGATGTCCTTGTAGGCGCGCGCGGCGCGTTCGGCATGCGCCACGGTCGGCGCGAACTTGGGCGGGTCGAGCACGATGGCGTCGAAGGTGCGGCCCTCGTCCAGGAAGCGGCGCAGCGACGCGTTCACGTCGGCATCGATGAACTGTGCCTTGGCGCCTTCGAAACCGTTCAGCGCCAGGTTGGCGCGGGCACGTTCCAGTGCGGGCAAGGACGAATCGATCGAGGTGAGCTCCGCGCCCTCGACCGCATCGGCCGCCTTCAGGCCGGCGAGCGCCGCCACGGTGAAGCCACCCGTGTAGCAGAAGCAGTTCAGCACGCGGCGAAAGCGGCGGTGCCGCGCCATCTCGGCGAAACGCTGGCGGCTGTCGCGCTGGTCGAGATAGAAGCCGGTCTTGTGGCCGGTCGCGACGTCGAGCGACAGCCGCCAGCCGTGCTCGCGGATCACGTGTTCGGTCGCGCCGTCGCCGCGCAACCAGCCGGTGACGGGCTTCAGGCCTTCGCGCTCGCGCCCGCTGGCGTCGGAACGCTCGTAGAACCTCGACAGACCGGTGGCGGCCAGCAGTGCGTCGACCAGCACGCTCTTCCATCGCTCGGCGCCGGCCGACAGGAACTGCGCGACCAGGGTGTCGCCGTAGCGGTCGACGATCAGGCCCGGCAGGCCGTCGGCCTCGCCGTGGACCAGCCGCACGCCGTCGCTCTGCAGCTCGAACAGCCCGCGCGCGGCCACGGCGCGCTGCACCCGGCCGGCCAGGAAAGCGGCGTCGATGCGCTGGGCCTCGTCGAAGCTCCAGATCCGCGCGCGGATCTTCGAGGCCGGGCTGCATGAGGCCCAGGCCAGGAAGCGGCCATCGTGCGATTCGACGCGCACGGTTTCGCCGGGGTCGCCGTTGCCCTTCTCGATGGCCGAATCGAACACCCAGGGATGGCGCCGCTGGAGCGAGCGCTCCTTGCCGGGCCGCAGTTTCAGTGTCTTCATGTGTCTTTCTTGACCGGCGCCTCGGCCGGTTCGGGCCGTGCCTGCGCGCGCGGATGGGCCGCGTCGTACGCCTTGGCGAGATGTTGGAAATCCAGCCGCGTGTAGACCTGCGTGGTCGCGATGTTCGCGTGCCCGAGCAGTTCCTGCACGCCGCGCAGGTCGCTGCTGGACTGGAGCACGTGGCTGGCGAAGGAGTGGCGCAGCATGTGCGGATGCACCGCAGCGGCGAGACCGGCCTTCAGGCTGCGGTCCTTGACGACCTTCCAGATCGACTGCGCCGAGAAACGCGTGCCGTTGCGGCCGATGAAGAGCGCCGCCGCGCCCGCCGGATCGCGCAGCTCGGCGGCTGGCAATGCGGCGCAATCGCCGCGTCGCACCAGCCATTCGCGCAATGCCTGATCGGCCTTGCTGCCGAGCGGCGCGCTGCGGCGCTTGCTGCCCTTGCCGAACACGTGGACTTCGGTGGCGTCCAGATCGACCCAGCCGAGCGCGCCCTTGCCTGCCTGCATGTCGAGGCCGACCAGTTCACTGACCCGCAGGCCGCAGCCGTAGAGCAGTTCGACAATCGCCCGGTCGCGCGTCTCGGTCCACGGATCGGCCGCCGCATCGTGCAGCTCGGCAAGGCGCACCGCGTCGTCGACCGCGAGAGCCTTCGGCAGCGGCCGGTCGGCCTTGGGCGCGCGCACGTCCTGCACCGGATTGGCACCGATCAATCCCTCATGTCCCATCCAGCGGTAGAAGCTGCGCCAGCACGAGAGCACCAGTGCGATGCCGCGCGGCTCGCGGCCCGCGCCATGCATCTGCGCCATCCAGCGCCGGACGTGGGCCGGCAGCACGCGGTCGAGCGACAGCCCGGCCTCGGCCGCCTTGTCCGCCAGCGTCTGCAGGTGGATCGCGTACAGGTCCACGGTGCGCGCGGCCAGCCGGCGCTCGACGCGCACGTGCGCGAGATAGCGATCGATCCAGTCGGTGGGCCGCAGCGGTGCGTCAGAAGCCATGCAGGGCATTGTTGATGATCGCCAGCGGCTCGCGCAATGCGCCGCGAAAGCCCATGCCCCATTGTTCCCAGCAGCGCGTGGGCGCCGCGGCGTATTGCACGCTGTCGAACGCGCGCGCGAAACCGCTGGCACCCGCCAGCCGCTCGGTACGCCACAGGTGATACGGCTCCGACACCACGATCACGCGCCGCACGCCGGCCGCCTGCAGCAGCGGCTGCGACAGCACGAGGTTCTCGCGCGTCGTCTGCGAATCCGGCTCGCGCAGCAGCGGCCCGTCATAGCCGATCGAACGCGCATGCGCCGCCATCACTTCGGACTCGTTGCGGCCGTCTTCCTTGTCGAAGCCGCCGGACATCAGCAGCTGGCGGGCCAGCCCGGCCTGCACCAGCGCGACGCCGGCATCGACACGGCCCGTGAGGCACGGATTCGGTTCGCCATGGCGGTAGGCGCGGTTCCCGAGAATCAGCGCAACGTCGGCCGGCTGCGGCGTCCGCGCCAGGCGCACATGCGCGTCTCGCCAAAGCATCAGCCAGAGCGCGCCGTAGACCAGCAGGACGGCGAGCGTGCCGATCAGCGCCAGGCGCCGCAGCCGCCGGCTCAAGAACGCAGCCGCGCGAGCGCGGCCGAGGCCAGCTCGCCGATACGCTCCAGGAAGTCGGTGCCCATGTCCGCGTTGAAACGCTGGCCGTCCGGCGAGGCCAGCACCAGCAGGCCGAAGGCCGGCGCACCGGCCGCGGGACGAAGCGGAATCAGCGCGATCGACACCGCTGCGCGCGCGTCCTCGAGCCAGCCCGACGCCTCGACCCCCGCGTTCAACCCGCAGAACGGCGTGGCCAGCGAGGTGGCGAACGCCTTCACGTCGTCGCTGACCCACTGGGCGTAAGGCTCGTCGCGGAACACCGTGTCGCAGTCCCAGACCTTGATGGCGGCCTGGGGCACCATGAAGATCGACTGCAGTTCGTCCGCGATCCGATAGGGCAGGCCGCGCGGCTCGCGCACGGTCAGCAGGCCGGTGGTCCAGCGCTGCAGGCGGTCGGCCGTCACCACGTTGTCGGTGCCGTTGCGCACCATGTCGATCACGCGGTGCTCCAGCGCCTTGATCTTCTCGCGCAGCATCTCGGCCTGGCGCTCCTGCAGGCTGACAGCGCGGTTGCCGTGCGGGCTGCTGAGTTGCACCTGCGACAGCAGCTGGGCATGGCGCGTGAAGAAGTCCGGCGTGTTCGCCAGGTAGTTGGCGATGTCGTCTTCGGTGATCGGGTTCATGTCGGAAGCATGGATGGGAGTCATGGCAGGTCGGGTACCTCGATGTCGCCTTCGAACACGGTGATGGCGGGACCGGTCATGCGCACGGGCTGGCCGAGGCCGGCCCATTCGATGGTGAGAACGCCGCCGTGCGTCTGCACGTCGACGCGGGTGTCGAGCAGGCCGAGCCGGATGCCCGACACCACGGCCGCGCAGGCGCCCGTGCCGCACGCCAGCGTCGCGCCGGCGCCGCGCTCGTAGACGCGCAGCCGCACGTGCGTTCGGTCGACCACCTGGAGAAAGCCCGCATTCACGCGCTGCGGAAAGCGCGGATGGTGCTCGATCAACGGGCCCTGTGTGGCGACCGGCGCAGTGTCGACGTCGTCCACCAGCTGCACCGCGTGCGGATTGCCCATCGATACCAGCGCCAGCGGCACGATCGCGCTGCCGGCATGGGTGCCGAGCGCCAGGTGCCACGTTTCCCACGCGCCTTCGGGCTGCGGGTCGAGGCCGGCGGCGTCGAACGGAATCAGCGCGGGCTCGAACACCGGCGCGCCCATGTCGACCGTCACGCGGCCGTCGGCGTCCATGCGCGGCTCGATCACGCCCGACAGGGTCTGCACGCGCACGGCCTGCTTGTCGGTGAGGCCGCGCTCGTGCACGAAGCGCATGAAGCAGCGCGCGCCGTTGCCGCACTGCTCGACCTCGCCCCCGTCGGCGTTGTGGATCACGTACTGGAAGTCCACGCCCTCGGCCGGCGAGGGCCGAACGGTGAGGATCTGGTCGGCGCCGACGCCGAAATGGCGGTCGGCCAGGAAACGGTATTGCGCCGTGCTCAGGGCCAGCGGCGCGCGGGTTTCGTCCAGCACGACGAAGTCGTTGCCGGCGCCCTGCATCTTGGTGAAGCGGATTCGCATGGCGGGATTATCCGCCGCGTCGGCATGCGCCGCGCCCGCAGGCCGCAGAGGGCGGGCCGATACGCCCGATGTGCACTTTTCGAGAACATAAAACTCCAAAATCGATGCTTACGCCGCGCGTTGTCGCGTGATAACTTTTGTTTCGTCGCAGCCGCCCCGTCCCGGAGCGGACGACGGACCAGGAGGTATGACGTGACGTCGGCGGGCTTTTCCATTGGTTGTCTCGAACGGTGCCCGACCCATGATCTCGTCCATCGCCCTGCGCTATTTCGCGGAAGTCCATCGCAGCGGATCGTTCCGTTCGGCGGCCGAGAAGCTTTTCGTCGCGCCCTCGGCGCTGAGCCGCCAGGTGGCGCTGCTGGAGGAGGACATCGGCGCGCCGCTGTTCGAGCGCGGCCGGGGCCGGACACGGCTCAAGCTGACGGCGGCCGGCGAGATCCTGGTCCAGTACGCGCGCAACATCGAGAACGACCAGCAGCGCGTGCGCTCGGACATCGAATCGCTCAAGGGGCTGCGCAAGGGCGAGATCCGCTTCGGCATTCCGGAGACCTTCACGCGGCACTTCATCCCGCAGTTCCTCACGCGCTTCAGCAAGCTCTATCCGCGCATCACCTTCCACGTCGAGGTGTCGGGCACGCCGACGCTGGCACAGATGCTGCTGCGGGACGAACTCGACGTGATCCTCGGCTTCAACGCACCGGCACTGGCCGATCTGCAGAACATCTTCGAACGCCTGCTGCGCACCTGCATCGTGGTGGCGGCCGATCATCCGCTGGCGGACCGCGAGTGGGTGCGGCTGTCGGACTGCGTGGGTCACAACATCGCGCTGCCCGACGAGACCATCAGCGTGAAGGCGGTATTCGACGAGATGTTCGCCAAGGCCAAGCTCCGGCCGCAGCCGGTGCTGACGAGCAATTCCTACGAGCTGCTGCGTTCGGTGTCGGTGGCGGGGATGTCGATGGCCATGGTCAACGAGCACATGCGCTACCCGAACGACAACTCGCCGAACTACCGCTACATCCCGATCCGCGACCCTCGCGTGAAGCCGCAGCGCTTTGCGCTGTGCGTGCGGCGCGGCCGCAACCTGTCGGTCGCGGTCCACACCTTCATCGAGCACCTCCACAACGATCTGCGGCAGGCGCAGACCGGTTGAGTACACGGCCCGTCTCCTCTCCCCTGATCCCGCAAAGGAAAGCATGAGCTCCACGATCGACGCCCCGCGCAGCGCCTCCGCCGAGGAGGTGCCCGTGCTCCACCTGGGCGACTGGCTGGCCGGTGGCAGTCCCGACAACCTGGTGAAGGAACTGCAGGCCGCATGCACTGGCACCGGCTTCTTCTATGTGGCCGATCACGGGGTGCCGCGCGCCGTGGTGCAGGACGTGTTCGTTGCCTCGCGCCGCTATTTCGAGCTTCCGCACGACTTGCGGCTGCAGGACCGGATCGATGCGCGCTTCCTGCGCGGCTTCATGCCCTACGGGATCAACCAGCATGCCGGCTATGCGCCCGACCTGAAGGAAAGCTACGAATTCGCGCTCGACCTGCCGCTGGCCGATCCCGACGTGGTGGCCGGCCGCCCGCTCCACGGCCCGAACCGTTGGCCCGAAAGCGCGCCCTGGCTGCGGGCGCCGGCGGAAGCCTATTTCGACCACACGATGGCGCTCGGCAAGCACCTGATGCGGCTGTTCGCGCTTGCACTCGGCCAACCCGAGGGCTTCTTCCTGCAGTGGTGCAGCAAGCCGATGGTGCAGTCGCGGCTGTTCCACTACCCGCCGCAGACGCCGGCCACCGGCGACGCGCTCGGCGTCGCGCCGCATACCGACTACGGCATGGTCACGATCCTCGCGCAGGACCCGATCGGCGGCCTCGAACTCCAGCGGCGCGACGGCGAATGGGTCGCCGCGCCCTACATCGAGGACACCTTCGTGGTGAACCTGGGCGACATGTTCAGGGTCTGGACGAACGATCTGTTCGTCTCCAACCAGCACCGCGTGGTCAACCGCACCGGCCGCGAGCGCTACTCGATCCCGACCTTCTTCAACCTCGACTACGACACGCCGGTAGCCTGCCTGCCGGGTTGCCAGTCGGCGGACAACCCGCCGCGCCACGCGCCGATCAAGTCCGGCGACTACCTGGTCAAGCGCTTCGGCGAGGTGCAGAAATACAAGAAGCAGGCCGCGTGACGCCGGCCGATACCGGGCGGCCGTCCGCCCATCGCAATTACAGCCCTTCCAGCCTTCCGCACCCTTTGCATTCCCCGATGCCTTTTCAGGAGTTCACCTCGATGATGTCCCGCACCGCTCACCCAGCTTCCCGCCCGGCCCGCCGCCTGCTCTCCGTCGCCGCCCTGCTCGCCTGCGCGCTGGCCGGCCAGGCCAGCCTGGCGCAGACCGCTGCCGCACCGCTCAAGAAGGTCCGCATCGCGATCGGCACGCGAGTGGTCAACATCGCCTACCCCTGGCTCACCATGCCGGCCGCGCTCGGCTACTGGAAGGCCGAGGGCTACGACGTCGAGGTCCTGCCGATCGGCGGCTCGCTCGAGGCCATCCAGCAACTGGCGGCCGGCAACGTCGACTTCGTGCAGGTCAACTCGAGCGTGATCGTGCAGTCGAACGTCAACAACAAGCTGTCGCTGCGCTCGGTGATGCTGTCGACCGTGAACGACTGGTCGGTCGTCTCGCTCGAAGGCGGGCCGATCAAGGACTTCAAGGATTTCAAGGGCAAGACCATCGGCGTGCCGGCACTCTCGACCGGCGGCATGCCGATGCTCAAGGAATACCTGCGCGCCAACGGCCTGGAGCCCGACGTGGACGTGTCGATCGTCGCGGTCGGCTTCGGCGCACCGGCCTATGAGGCGATCCGCTCGAACAAGGTGCAGGGCCTCATGTTCTTCCAGGCGGCGATCACCGGCTTCGAGAATGCCGGCGGCAAGTTCCGCTATTTCAATGGCGCCGACTGGCGCAAGCAGCCCGACTTCACGCTCGCGACCACGCAGAAGACCATCGACGCCGACCCGGCCATGGTGACGGCCGTGGCGCGCGGCGCGGTCAAGGGCGTCGAGTTCTCGATGGCGAGCCCCGACTGCACCCGCCGCGTGCAATGGAAGACCTGGCCCGACACCAAACCCTCCGGCGCAGGCGACGAAGCCACACAGGTCAAGTGGGACATGGCCAACCTGCAGGCACAGCAGACCGGCATGAAGGAAGCCTTCGCGCTCAGCGGCGGCAAACAATGGGGTGCCTACACGCCGGCCGAATACGGCACGCTGCAGGACTTCCTGCTGCGCGCGGACCTGATCAAGAGCAAGTTGCCGAACGAGAGCTTCATCGTCGGCATCCCCGGCTTCTACGACAAGATCAACAGCTTCGACCACGCAGCGGTCAAGGCGCAGGCGGAGGCATGCGTTGGCTTCTGACGCCGCGCCGGCAACGGCCCCGCTCATCCGCGTCTCGGGCCTGAACAAGCAGTACGCGACGCGCAGCGAAGGCACGGTCACGGCGCTCAGCGACGTGAACTTCGAGATCGCGCAAGGCGAGTTCGTCACGGTGGTGGGCCCGAGCGGCTGCGGCAAGACCACGCTGCTGAAAATCCTCGCGGGCATCCTGCGCCGATCGTCAGGCGAGGTCACGCTCGCCGGCCGGCCGATCGACGGGCCCTCGCGCGAGGTCGGCGTCGTGTTCCAGGCGCCGGTCCTGCTGCCCTGGCGCACCGTGCTGAAGAACATCCTGCTGCCGGTGCAGATCCAGAAGCGCGACCTGGCCGCGCATACCGAGCGCGCCCGGGCCTACCTCGCGACCGCCGGCCTGGCGGACTTCGCCGACAAGTACCCGAACGAACTCTCCGGCGGCATGCAGCAGCGCGTCGGGATCGGCCGCGCGCTGGTGCACGACCCGGCGCTGCTGCTGATGGACGAGCCCTTCGGCGCGCTCGACGCCATGACGCGCGACACCATGAACATGGAACTGCTGCGCGTCTGGGACGCGAGCCGCAAGACCGTGATGCTGATCACCCACAGCATCGCCGAGGCCGTGCTGCTGGCCGACCGGGTGATCGTGATGTCGCCGCGGCCGGGCCGGATCGCCGAGATCATCGACATCGACCTGCCGCGCCCGCGCGACCTCGACATGATCAATTCGCCGGAGTTCGGCCGCTACGTGAAGGCGATCCGCCGGCACTTCCAGGCAGCCGAAAAGACTGCTGTGCAAGGGAGTCCCGCATGAAGGCGCTGCGCCGGCCCGAGGTCATCCTCGGCGTGCTGCTCTTCGTCGTGCTGATCGGCGGCTGGGAGCTGATCGTCCGCCTGCTCGACGTGCCGCCGATCGTGCTGCCGCCACCATCCGAAGTGGCGCGTGCGATGGTCGACACGATCGGCTCGCGCTCGTTCGCGTTCCATCTCGGCATCACGCTCTACGAAATCCTCGCGGGCTTCGCGCTCGGCGGCCTCGCGGGGCTGCTGCTGGGCGTGGCGATCGGCCAGTCGCGGCTGCTGGAGAAGACGCTCTATCCGTACCTGGTCGCTTTCCAGAGCGTGCCCAAGGTCGCGATCGCGCCGCTGTTCGTGATCTGGTTCGGCTTCGACGCGGGCTCGAAGATCGTCATCACCGCCACGGTGGCCTTCTTCCCGGTGCTCGCCAACACGATCGCCGGGCTGCGCGCGACGCCGGCCGACCAGATCGAGCTGATGACCGCCTTCACCGCCACGCGCTGGCAGACCTTCTGGGGGGTGCGACTGCCGCAGGCGCTGCCCTACATCGCGGTCGGCGTGGACGTCGGAATGATGATGGCCGTGATCGGCGCCATCGTCGGCGAGTTCGTCGGCGCCAAGGCAGGCCTCGGTTTCCTGATCCTGCAGAAGAACTTCAGCATGGACATGGCCGGCGTGTTCGCGATCCTGATCGTGCTGTCGGCCATCGGCGTCGGGCTGCACCTGCTGATCCAGTGGCTGCGGCGCCGGCTGATCTTCTGGGTCGACCACGACCCGGATGACGCGGCGCCCGGCTAGCGGCGCTTCCCATTCGACCATCTTTCCCCACCCCAAGGCACCGCGCCTCGCCGCGGTGCCGCACGACTGCGCACCATGAAAACCACCCCCGTCACGCCCGCCGACCTCACGGCCTCCGTCCTCGCCCTGCCGCCGCTGGCCAACGACGCCGACGGTCAGCCGTCGCCGGCGCGGAACCGCGCCATCTCGGCCTGGCTGCAATCGGCCGGCGTCAGCAGCTTCCTCTATGGCGGCTGCGCCAACTTCTTCAATGCGCCGGTCAACGACTACCCCGCACTGCTCGACGCGATCGAGGCGCCGGCACGGGTCGACGACTGGGTGATCCCGTCGATCGGCCCGGACTACGGCAAGGCGCGCGACCAGATCGCCGTGCTGCGCGAGCGCGACTTCCCGACCGCCATGCTGCTGCCGCTGCTGCAGGTGACGCCCGAAGGCGTCGCCACCGGGCTGCGCAAGCTGTCGGACTTCTACGGCAAGCCGCTGATGGTGTTCTTCAAGAGTGCCGACTACGTGCGGGCGCGCGACCTGGCCGCGCTGCTGGCCGACGGCGTGCTGTGCTGCGTCGAGTACGGCATCGTCGGCGCGAGCGAACCCGAGCCCTTCCTCGCGGAACTGCTGGCCGCGACCGGCGACGCGTCGCGCATCATCGACGGCCTGGGCGAGCGCACGGTGGTGGGCAACGCGCGCCACGGGTTGAAGGGCTTCACGACCGGCTCCGGCCTGGTCGGGCCGCACCTGTCGATGGCGCTGCTGCGTGCCGTCCAGGCCGGCGACCTGGCCACCGCCGCCGAACTGCGCGAGCACTTCCTGCCGCTGGAAAAGATGCGCGGTGCGCACGGACCGATCCCGGTGCTGCACGAGGCCGTCCGCCTGGCCGGCATCGCCGACACCGGGCCGATCAGCCCCTTCTTCTCGAACTGCACCGGCGATGCGCTGCTCGCCGAGCTCGAAGCGGTGGCTGGCACGCTGAAGGCGAAGAGCCTGGCGGCAGCCGCTGGCGGCTAGACCCAGCCGGCGCGACGGAAGCGGTAATACAGATAACCGCAGAAGCCGCCGATCAGCGTCAGCGCCATGGCGTAGCCGTAGCGCCACTTCAGTTCCGGCATGTGCTCGAAATTCATGCCCCAGATGCCGACGAAGGCGGTGCACACGGCGAAGATCGCGGCCCAGGCCGCCAGCCGCTTCGTCACCTCGCCATCGGCGATCGTCACCATCGACAGGTTGGCCTGGATGGCGGTGCCGATGGTGTCACGCATCGCGTCGATCGTGCCGTTGATGCGGCTCAGGTGGTCGAGCACGTCGCGGAAGTACTCCTGTGTGCCGATGCAGATCTGCGGCACGCGCCCGCCGTGCAGCTTGTTGGCGCCTTCCAGCAGCGGTGCGACCGCGTGCTTGAGCACGGTCAGGCGCTGCTTGAGTCCGTACAGGCGCTGGATGTTCTCGCGCGCGCCGCCCTGGGTGAAGATGCTCTCCTCGATGGCTTCGAGTTCCACATCGAAGGCGTCGATCGCGGGGAAGTAGCGGTCGACCACCGCGTCCATCAGCGCGTACAGCACGAAGCCGGGGCCGTTCTTCAGCAGTTCGGGCTCGCGCTGGCAGCGCTCGCGCACCTCGACGAAGCCGTGCGTGCTGCGGTTGCGCACCGACACCACGTAATTGCGCCCGACGAACACGTCGAGCTCGCCGACCTGCATGGCGGTGCGATGGTCCTTGGCGTCGGCATCGGGCAGGTGCAGCACGACGAAGAGCGAGTCGCCGTACTCCTCGACCTTGGGCCGCTGATGGCCGTTCTGCGCATCCTCGACCGCCAGCGGATGCAGGTCGAAGGCCTGCTGCAGTTCGTCCATCTCGGATTGCGAAGGATCGTGCAGCGCCACCCAGACGAAGCAGCGCGGCAGCGAGATGTATTCGCCGATCCGGGACACCGGGATGTCGGCGAGTTTGGTGCCGTCTTCGTAAACAACACAGTTGATGAGCATGCAAGGCCCTGGGGCGCGTGGAGACGCGTGCATCTTCCCATGCGCCCGGCGCCCCGGCGAACCGGCCTGCAGCGCGCCGGCATGTGGGGCGCGGCTGACGCCGGCCGCGCAGCCTGCCGATAATCGTCCGATGGTCCGCTCCACACAACTCATCCATCCCCAGCGCGAACCCGCGCCGCTGCGGCCTGCCGCCACCATCCTGCTGCTGCGCGACGGCGCCGAAGGCCTGGAGGTGCTGATGACCCGGCGCTCCGACACTGCCAGCTTCGCACCCGGCGCCTATGTCTTCCCCGGTGGCGGCATCGATGCCAGCGACGCCGCTGCCCATGCGCTGGCCGACCGGCGCCCGACGCAGGGCGACACGCAGCTCACCCAGGCGATCGCCGCGATCCGCGAGAGCTTCGAGGAACTCGGCGTGCTGCTGGCGCGCGATGCCGAGGGCGCCCCGGTGTCGCCCGACGCCCTTGCCGCCATGGACCGCAGCACGGCGGACGGCACGGTACCGTTCGCCGCACAGTGCGCCGCGAGCGGCCTGCGGATCGCGGCGGACCAGGTATTCACCTTCGCGCACTGGATGACCGACCGCGACCTGCCGCGCCGCTTCGACGTGCCCTTCCTCGTCGCTCGCATGCCGGAAGGCCAGCAGCCGGTGGCCGACGAGACCGAGCAGTTCGAGCCGGTCTGGGTGCGCCCCGCCATCGCGCTGGAACGCCACAAGGCCGGCGGCTTCTTCCTGATCTTCCCGACCGTGCGCACCCTGGAGCGGCTGGCCGCCTACGCCACGGTCGACGCCGTGCTGCAGGCCTGCGCGCAGGAGTTGCCGCTGTTCACCAGTTGCCCGCGCGCCGGGCTGCTTGGCGGCGAGGAAGCGCGCTACATGGAACACGAAACGGCCTTCGGCGAGCTCGCGCTGGTTTGCCCCGACGGCCAGATGCTGCATTCGCTCGACTGGCAGATCGGCACGCCGGTCGCGCTCCTGAAGAACGTGCGCCGCCTGACCGCGCCCAATCCAGGCGTGATGACCGGGCCCGGCACCAACAGCTACATCGTCGGCGACGCGGCCACCGGCTATCTGGTGATCGACCCCGGACCGAACGACCCGGCCCACATCGAACGGCTGTGGCAGGCGACCGGCGGCGACGTCCGACTGATCGTCTGCACCCATTCGCACGCCGACCATTCGCCCGGCGCCGCGCCGCTGCAGGCGCTGTGCGCCACACAGCCACCGATCCTCGGCCTGGCGTCGAAGCCGACCTCGCGGCCGGCCGCGCGCTTCACGCCCGACCGCGAACTCGCCGACGGCGAACGGCTGGTGCTGCGCGGCGCCGCCGATGCGCCGACGCACACGCTGCGCGTGATCCACACGCCCGGCCACGCGGCCAACCATCTGTGCCTGATGCTGGAGGAAGACGGCCTGTTGTTCTCCGGCGACCACATCCTGAACGGCAGCACCACGGTGGTCGATCCGCCGGACGGCAACATGAGCGCCTACCTCGATTCGCTCGACCGGCTCGACGCGGCCTGCGCCGAAGCCGGTGCCGACTTCATCCTGCCGGCGCACGGCTACGTGCTGGGCACGGCGCGCACCAGCATCGCCTACCTCAAACAGCACCGGCTGAAGCGCGAGGCGCGCGTCGTCGCCGCCATGCGCGAGCGTCCCGACGGCACGCTGGAGGACTGGCTGCCGATCGCCTACGCCGACGTGCCGGAGCGCATGTGGCCGGTGGCTGCGCGCTCGCTGACGGCGCATGTCGAACGGCTGCGCGAGCTGGCGGCCACAGGGGACGCCGTTTGAACGCCGACCGCGGCCGGCACGACGCCGGCGACGACGAAGGCATCCGCCTGGCCAAGCGCGTGGCAGCGCAAGCCAACTGCTCCCGGCGCGAGGCCGAACTGCTGATCGAGAACGGCGCCGTGCGGGTCGATGGCGCCGTGGTCGAGGTGCCGCAGATGCGCGTCAGGCCGGCGCAGCAGGTCGACGTCGACCCGGCAGCGCGGCCCGAGCCGGTCCAGGCCGTGACGATCCTGCTGAACAAGCCGCCGAAGATCGCCTTCGACGCGCCGATCGCCAGGCTGCTGATTCCCGCCCAGCGGAGCGAAGCCGACACCTCGCGGCGCCCGACGCTGCAGCGCCACTTCATCGACCAGCGCTGCCTGACGCCGCTCGAAACCGGCGCCAGCGGCCTGATCGCGTTCACGCAGGACCCACGCATCGCGCGCAAGCTGATCGAGGACGCGGCGCTGATGGAGTACGAGGTGATGGTCGACGTGACCGGCGAGGTCGGCCCGCAGGCGCTGCATCGGCTCAACCAGTCGCCGGTGATCGATGGCCGCGCGATGCTGCCCGCCAAGGTCAGCATCGGCCGCCAGAACGACGGCGTAACCGGCCTGCGCTTCGCGATCAAGGGCGTCTGGCCCGGCCAGATCGCGCAGATGTGCGACGAGGTCGACCTGCGCATCGTCGGCATGAAGCGCATCCGCGTCGGCCGCATGCCGCTCGCCGGCCTCGCGCCGGGTGAGTGGCGCTATCTTCTGCCCCACGAGAAGTTCTGAAAAAAGTGTGAAGCGCGCCGATAAGCCGGATTCTGTGCACCGGCGCTTTCTTGCGAAAGCGCCGGCGTGACCGCCATTACTCTGGGCCGCCGGTCACCCGGACGGCTCGATGCCACCTACCCGCCAGCCATCCGCGGAACCACGGGATCAGGAGGTCACGGCGTACCGCTCGCTCCGTGCGCTGGCCTATTTGGTGTTGCTGCGCGCAGAGATTGCCCGTTTCACCCGAACTGAATCGGCTCGTCTCTGTTGCTCTGATCCTCACCTCACGGTGGAGAGTCGTTAACTCCTGCGCTGCCCTGTGCAGTCCGGACGTTCCTCCAGTGCGGTCTTTCGACACGGTGTCTTGCGACATCGCCCCTTTCGGGCTTGCACCAGCGGCGGTCTGGCGTGCTTCACGGGCTGGATTATCGCCTCATGCGCGGACCGGATCGCACAGATGATGGGACGAGCCGAACGCCTGCGCACCCAGCGTCCGAAGGAGAAGAAAAAACTCTATGCGCTGCACGCGCCGGAAGTTGAGTGCATCGGGAAGTGGAACGCGCGCCGGCCTTACGAGTTTGGTGTGAAGGTCAGCGTGCAGTCACGCACAAGCAGGGGCTGGTGGTAGACGCTCGCAGCTTCGCGGGAAACCCCTACGACGGCCACACGTTGGCTGAGCACCTCGAGCAGGTGACGATCCTAACGGAGGACACCTGCACCAGCCCCGAAGCAGTTGGTGATGGACCTAGGGGTTCCGGGGCGTGGAGCCAAATCCGGACATCGAGATCATTCATCGGGGGCGCTTCAATTCAGTGACCGATGCGCAGCGGCGCTGGCTCAAGCGAGGGCAGGCGGTCGAACCGGCCATCGGTCATCTAAAGCTCGACAACGGGATGGATCGGTGCTGGCTGCAGGGTCGCCATTTGCGCATAGGCCGCGTGCAAAAGGAAACTCCGAAACAAGCCCCCAGCAACACATGATGACGCTATCAATAATAGTAGCGGCGCCACGCAATTCTCGGAATTCTATTTGCAACTGGTGGGTCGACTTACGAAACCTGTAGTCATTATTATGCACTGGTGAGAACGGGGCTCGCCACACTCACTCAAATTATCCGAGATTCATCTATTACCGGAAGCATCCCCAAGTTAATTTGCCGGTCCGCCATGGCTATGGTCTCTGGGCGATGCGCGATAGAGATTTTAGTCATCGTGAGCGACTTGATCGAAAGGCCGACAAGCTTCTCTTTCGCGACATCAAGATGACTCGTTGCCTCATCCAACACGAGTATGCGAGGATTTCTATAAAAAGCTCTTGCAAGCAAGATCCGTTGCTTTTGCCCTCCGGATAGGCTACTTCCCATATCGCCATTCAGTGTATGGTAACCCATCGGCATGACAGCAATATCTGAATGGACATGTGCCAATTCTGCAGCGGCGCAGATGCGCCGACCTTCAATTACTTCATCAAACCCAGCTATATTCTCTTGAATACTGGCAGAAAATAGCTGATCATCTTGCATTACGGCGCCGATTAAGCCTCTCCATTTTCGAAGCCCGAACTTTCCAAGCTCGATGTTGTTTATTTTCACCACCCCCTCGGTGGGCTCGAGTAATCCCAGGATTAGTTTTGCAAGCGTGGTTTTTCCGCACCCGGTGGGACCCACAACCACAACGTGCTCCCCGCCCATAATTTCAATATTAATATTTCTAAAAATCCAATCCGATTCAATTCCATATCGAAAGCCAACACCTTCTAATTTTATAGTTGGGATAATTTCACCTACCCCTTCAGGGTTGGAAAATGCGCCATCTAATTTTTCCGGCTCGTTCAGTACAATATCAGAGAGCCGTTCCGCGTGTAGTCGCAACATGCGGACCGCCATGAAATTATCTATGAAACGCTGCATTCTGGAGGTGAATTCTCCTTTGTAGGTAATAAATGCCATCAGCATCCCGACCGTAAACACTCCAGCGATTGCCATGGATGCCCCAACACCAATTACGGCTATGCTCTCCAAACCAAAAATCAAACTGTAACCAGAACCAAATGAAAGTGTCATCTTTTGAGTGGAAATTCTTTTATTCGTGGCTTTTGCCACTAAATTCAGCCACTGCGCCACCCGTCGGCTCTCCAAGCCACCGAGTTTAATTGCCTGAAACGCACGAAGACTTTCCAGGAGATGAGATTGAGCCTTTGACTCGTGAATAAGCACCTCATCATTGGCCCGATGGAATTTTTGATGCGGGAGAATTCGGACGGTCGCGTATAGAAGCACAGCCGCAACTACAATTACGGCCAGTTTGGCGCTGTACAGCGCCATAATTAGCAATGTAACAAGTGCAAAGGCCCCATCCAATAAAATATCGATCAGCTTGCCTGTGATCACCCCTTGTATGCTTTGCACAGATTGGAAGCGCGAAATAATGTCACCCGTATGCCTTGCTTCGTACCAAGTTGAAGGGAGATGTAAAAGGTGCCTTAAAACACGG
>CAIQMJ010000173.1 GCA_903872875.1 uncultured Variovorax sp. | reverse complement strand
GCTGCGCGGTGATACTTGCGAGCAGCAGTCAGCGCGTGGCCTTCGGCCAAGTCTTTTTCGGCGAGCTGCTCCAGCTTCTGGCCGAGCTTGTGCATCGCGTCGTACCATGCCTTGTTGGCAATATCGAGGGGGGCGTTCGCCATATGCGAGATGGATTGGAAGGCTTCCATGGGTTCTGCCAGAGTGCCAACTTCCTCGACCAACGTGGCGAGTGCGATGTTCCAAGCGTAGTTTTTTCCGAAGTATTCAAACATGGCGCAAGTACAGGGAAGATGATGAATGTGCCAATGCTCCATCACGTGCTCACTGAACGGTACTGAGTGGCGGACAAGAAATGGTGAAATCGGGCCGATCAACGTGCCGTGGCATCCATCAGACATGCAGCGCTCCTATGCTGACGACGTCAATGCTTCTGTGTACTTCCTAGTTTGACCGAGATATCTCCCCCTTTTTCGGTGCTCAGCCCGTCGTCGAATTGTGAAATTCTATGTGGGTTCCTCGGCCTCGCTTGATTGGCGTGGCGGCCGTCGCGCGAGTAGTGGACGGAGGACGCGCGCGATTGGGCGTGAGGACCGGCTGCTTGCGCAGCCGCTGCGAGTTGCCTTTGATCGGACCACCACCATATGGTAAGTAGCCTGTAAAGATCAAGCAGCAATTGCCCCGACACGATCGCTCCACCAAGCGACGCTGACAACGCTACCGGCATGGCCATGTTGGCGTCGTGCATCTCCGTAGCCGATACTGCAGGCAACCTAATGAACCGCAAAAGGCGATGCTGACCAAGTTGCCTCCAAGTCAAGGACCGACGCCGTTTACCACAGAAGCGGAATTCGGCGCCACAATGAACACAGCAGGTGAACGTGCGGATGGCTCGCCGGTGCTAGCTATCTGGGCCGGCCGCACTGCACCGACGGGAGGACGTACACGTTACGAAGGACGACCGCATACACACTTACGCGGCCAAGTGCTATGCATTGAAGACGGCCACATGCAGGTGCGTACCGATCAGGGCTCGTGGCTAGTGCCGCCCAACCGGGCGGTTTGGATTCCCGGCGGCATGATGCATGCGGTGACCTGCCAAGGCGTTTCGCGAAGCTGGAATCTGTTCTTGTCAGATTTGGTTTGCGGGGTCATGCCGACTGAACCTTGCGTGATGGCTGTCAGCGCGCTGATCAATGCGCTGGTACAACGCGCGGCGACCTGGTGCGACGCAGTAAAGCTCGATGCGTCGCAACGTCGCATGGTCTTGGTCCTCATCGACGAATTGCGCCACGCACCTCGCGACTCACTCCATCTGCCTATGCCGCAGGACAGGCGCTTGGCGCGCATTGCATCTGCGATCATCGAGAATCCGTCAAATGCTCGCACCAAAGAGGAATGGGCGACCTGGGCCGGTCTGTCTGTGCGCACAATGAGCCGGCAGTTCCAGGCGCAGGTCAACATGAGCTTCTTGAAATGGCGGCAACAAGCTTTGCTCATTCACGCGCTGGAGCGTCTGCTCAAGGGGGACAGCGTGGCCGCAGTCTCCGACACCTTGGGCTATGGGTCGCCCAGCAACTTTATAGTCATGTTCCGCAAGGCAATGGGCTGCTCGCCCGCGCACTACGCTGCACGGACGCAGGCATGATTCGTGGCTCGAATGGTGGATTGAGCAATTTGAAGCGTCTTTTGATGCGATGCCATTCACTGAGGCCTCTTGTCGCCAGAAGCGCATCAGGATGGAAAGGCGCAAGTCTGGTTGGAGCATCGACAGATTACGGAAGCCATCTCTATGCGAGATGCGGCCCCCGCTGAACGCTTTGATGCGCTCGCACTTGGATGCACTTCGCCAGTGCATAGCGCCGCATACGGATGGATGTGCGAATCCGTGTGATCGGTGTCTCAGCCTGAATGTGCGGAAGCACTAAGTTCCTTGACGAACTGTCGCGGTGCCGATTTCCGGACCCCCTTGAACATTGCGATGAATGCACTGGGGTTTTCGTAGCCGAGTTCGAAGGAGATGGTCGTCACGGTGTCACCGATGGTCAGGCGCTCGATCGCGTGCTGGGTCATTACGAGACGCTTCCACTCGGAGAACGTGCTCCCCGTCTCCAGTTCGAAGTGGCGGGTAAACGAACGTCGAGACATCGCGACTTCCGTTGCTGCAGTGGCGATCGTCATCGTCACCCGGGGTGCACGCATGTAGCGTCCGGCCCAGGCCCGAAGCACAGGCGATGTGGGCAAGGCAATGCCCAGAGGCTCCGCCTTGGTTCGTTCAATCTCATGCGTGATTACCCTTCGCAACATCAAATTCAATGCCACATCGTCTGATTGCGGCGTACTCACGCGCTCCAGGGCCGCGAGCAGGAGGGGGGACGCGTACAGAACGCTGACGCGCGTGGGCAGCGACCGGGCGATATGTGCCGGCATGGAGACCAGCCAGCCTTCAGTGGGGCCGCGAGAGCGCGACGCATGCGACACCGACGGCGGAACCCACGCCAACTGGCCCTGCGGCACGACCCACACGCCTTGCTCACTCTCCATGCTGACCAGGCCGCGGGTCACGAAGGTGAGTTGTCCTTCCTTGTGCGAATGCGACGAAGTCGCATGCCAAGCATCACTGCTGCTGAATAGCCTGCCGATCATTTTGGTTGTCACAGGTTGGCCCAATCTCACTATCTATTGGAAATATAGCGATAACCGCTTTCTGCCGCCAGGCCTAGCCTTGGATCCCTCGAAGGAAGTGCCCCCAAATGACCCAGATTGAATCCATCCTAAGCGCTGAGCGCAGCGGTCGCACCTTGTTCGACTATGTGCAAGGCTTGCCGACCTCCGGCGCGCGGGCGGTGTTGCCGTTCGAACTCGATGGCGAGTTGTTGCTCGCGGTGCCGCAGTTGGCTCGTGACATCGACGGCGAGCCGGCTTACATGAATGGTGGTGATAGCGACCTCGAAATGCTGATCTACCGTTGGGACGGCACAGCGTTTCTTCCATGGCAGAGCTTGCCGCTGAGCGGCGGCGAGGACGTCGAGTTCTTTCGCATCGGTGACCGTTGCTTTTTGGCCGTGGCTAGCCTGCGTTCGGGCCACGGCCCGTACGAGCTTGACGTCGACTCCGTTGTGTACGAATGGTTTGTCGAATTTCAACGGTTCCCAACTTTCGCCGCCAAGCAATGGCGTCATTTTGAGTTGGAGGGTCGCCATTTTCTGGGATTGGCACAGGGTGTTGTGCTTGACGGCGTAACCGCCAGGAATCCGTCGAAGTCGCAGATATTCGAATGGGACGGGGCAACTTTCAGGCCGTTTCAGGAGTTGAGCTCGGCATGGGGATATAACTTTACTCAGTTCACTATTGATGATCGCATTACCTTTGCTACGCCGACCATCATGAACCGTCGATCGTGCTGCGTTGGGACGGTCGAGCCTTCGTGCCGTTCCAAACCCTGGATGGCAGCAGCGGTCGCGCGTTCTGCTTCTTCCAAGCCGACGGACACTCCGAACGTGGGAAACGTATCAACCACGACCAGTGCATCACCCTCAAGGCGATATACGACGGAATCGAGCGCCGTAACCGGCGCCTTCGGTGAGCCAGTGAGAAAGTTGGCCTGCACGACGAATCGCTTGCCGCCGCGGATCAGTGTCGCGAACTCGCGACCACCGGGGCCGCTGAGCACTTGGTGCTTCGCCAAGCTGTCACCGCACCACTGATACAGGACTGTGACGCCCTGCAGATTGCAAAAGAGAAGCCAGGAGTGACTGACGTGGCCACGTTTAGGCGGGACGGTCAGGACTACATCGCTGTGGCTGAAAGCTTGAGTATGGATGTGCGATTCGGCACCGATACCCGCATATACCGCTTCAACGCCAACTGACATTCGACCCACGTTCAATCAGGAGAAAAAATGGCCGTCTTTCAAAGCCCCGAGCTGGTTTCACTGTTCGCAACTTACACTGCAGGCCCAAGCAGCATCGGTGCCAATCTCACGCAGATGGCGACAGCTGCGGGCGCAGGGAGCTCCTTGATCGTTGCCACCGGCACCGATATGGCGCTGTTTCCGGGTAACGGCCTGGCTCCCTCAGTTCAGAGCTTCAGACTGTCGACACGTGGCTTCAAGGAGCTCGCAGGCGTCTCGCATCTTGGACCGGCCCTTGCGTCCTTGGTGAACATGCATGCCATCGATGCATCGAGTGCGCTGTGGCGTAGCGATGCCGAGCGACTGCTGCATGCCGCGCAGGGCGCCCGGCGGGCGAACTCCGAGGAACTCTGGCGTGACCAGATCGCGGTAGAGGCGTACCGTGGTCGCGAGGCAGCGATCGCGGCCATGATTGACTATGCCTGCGGCATATCCATCCGGTATTTGCAGGCTGTGCTTGCCGATGAGAGCTTACTCACGCCGGAATTCCTTCGCAACGAGTTCCTTGAGGCGCGTGGTAGCGCGCTAGGCGCTGCTGTCCCCTTCAATGCGGTGATGATTTCCACGTTCTTCCTGACAGGACTGGACATCACGTACCGGGTGACGCGGTGGTTCAAGGAGCAAGCGATCGATTGGACGCGTGCCATGGTGCTTGTTTGCGGCAAGCAAGGGCGCCCCACTTCAGGCGTGACGTGGACCAGCAACTCCATCTGTCAAATGATTCTGGGCGCGTCTAATCTGCAATTACCCCTGGAGCGCATGTACATCGCCCCGCATGCACCGAGCTTCACGGTTGTCGATCCCGATGACCTGGATGCGATTCGAGAATTCGAGAAGCCAATGCGCGCAATCTGGTTTTACACCCGCGCGATCAGTGATCTCGCACCCACCATGTTCGAGGGCTATCCGCGTTACGCGCCTGGCGCCTATGCGGCGCCCGAGATCGACGACAACACCACCGTTCTGGCAGAAATGCCGCGAATCCTTGGACCAAATGACATGCGAACGATGACTACACGCATGAGGCTCGTCATGGAGGATCCGCGCCAGCTGCTCTCCGGCTGCGTCACCGACTACGCCGTCGAGCAATTGCGACTTAACGGTAATCGGCCCCAAGAGGTAGTCGTTCCGGGTTTGGATGATGTGGCCTATCCATTTGGCGTCTGATTAACTTTCAACTTATTAGCCTACAATTCAATGACTGAACTTGATTTCGTCGACACAGATTTCGTTCCCCCATACAAAACTCTTGCAGTGCCAGGGGGTAGGTTAGCTTGGTGGGAGGCTGGCGCTGGCGACCGAACGGTCGTTTGGGTTCATGGTTTGCCTCTCGACAGCCGCTCGTGGGAGCCACAGCGGCGTCATTTCGAACCTCTGTGCCGCAACATCTTCATCGACCTCCGTGGTTACGGGCAATCTAGCAAATTACCTGACGGCACAAAGGATGTCACGGGACTCTATTGCAATGACTTGCAAGCGCTGTTTGACGCGCTCGAAATTGACGGCGCAACTCTGGTCGGGTTCGCCTCGGCTGGACACGTTGCATTGCGTTTCGCCGCCCAAAATTCGCAGCGCGTGGGCAAGCTTGTCACCATCTGTCACCGCCGGATGAATACTCCCCAGTTTGGCCGTTTGAATATTCCCCAGTTTGAGAGTTGAAGCGCAGGCGGGCCGAGGCCCGCCTGCGCTTCGCGCCTGACCGACCATGTGGCGACACGCACACGTCACCGGAGGGTCAGGTGGTCAATCTGAAGGGTCTGATGATGATTCTGGAGTTGCATAAGCAGGGCCTGTCGGTCTCGGCGATCGCCGAGCGCACCGGCCACGACCGCAAGACCATACGCAAATACATCCGCCAGGGACTGGTCGCGCCGAGGTACAAGCCACGCGAACCACGGATGACGGTCATCCAGCCGTTCGAGGACTATGTTCGCGAGCGCGTCGCGGCCTGGCCCGACCTCACCGGCGCTCGGTTGCTGCGAGAGATCCGCGAGCTGGGCTACCGCGGCGGCAAGACCATGTTGAACGACTTCCTCAGGGATGTCCGGCCGCCGCCGTCACGAGCCTTCGAGGTTCGCTTCGAGACGCCCGCAGGACGCCAGGCGCAGGTCGACTTCGCCGAGTTCAAGGTGGAGTTCATCCACGAGCAGGGGGCGTCACGCAAGGTCTGGTTGTTCGCGATGGTGCTTGGCCATAGCCGCTACTTGTGGGCGCAGTACGTCATGCACCAGGATTTGCCAACAGTGCTGCGCTGCCATATGGAAGCCTTCGAGCACTTCGGCGGCGTACCTCGCGAGATCCTGTACGACCGCATGAAGACGGCCGTGCTGGGCGAGCCCGACGAGGACAAGCCCATCATCTATAACGCCAAGCTGCTCGCCTGCGGCGCCCACTACGGGTTCGTGCCGCGCGCCTGCCAGCCCTATCGTGCGCAGACCAAGGGCAAGGTCGAGCGCCCATATCGCTACATCCGCGCCGACTTCTTCATGGCCAGGCACTTCCTTGACCTGGCGGACATGAACCAGCAGCTGCGCTGCTGGCTCGATACGGTGGCCAACGTTCGACTGCATGGCACCACAGACCGGATCGTGGCCGAACACTTCCAGCAGGAGCGTCCGTCGCTACAGGCGCTCCCATCCGGGCGCTTCGATGCCGTGATCCGCCTTCAGCGGCGCCTGAGCCACGAGGGATGCGTCAGTGTCGGCGGCAACTACTACAGCGTGCCGGACGGCACGCGCCGTCGTGTGCTGGACGTCGAGACGACGCCCGACCAGGTGCGCATCCATGAGGACGGCAAGCTCATTGCCTTGCATCCCCTGCTCGCAGGGCGCAAGCAACGATCGGTACTACCCGGCCACCGGCAAGGGCCCCGCCGTGCTGAGCGGCGCGACAGGCCGGGCGTGCGGTTGCCGCCCGGGCATGCCGTGGCGACGCGATCGTTGGGCGTATACGAGCAGATCGCTCGCCAGTTGGGGAGCATGCGATGACCACCACCACGACCGATCGCATCCGGCGTCACCTGGTCGGCTTGAAGATGCCGCGTGCCCTCGAAGCACTGCAGACGACGCTCTCTCGCATCGAGCAGGGCGAGGTCACTGCGCTCGAGGCTATCGAGGCCCTGCTGGGCGAGGAATACACCACGCGCGAGAGCCGGCGCATCAAGATGGCGCTGCAGACGGCTCGTCTGACGACCGTGAAGAGCCTATCGGGTTATGACTTCAGCTTCCAACCTGGACTGGACCGTCATCGCGTGCTGGCACTCGCCGAGCTGGAGTTCATCGAGCGCAAGCAGTGCGTGCACTTCCTGGGCCCGCCAGGCACGGGCAAGAGCCATCTGGCGATCGCCCTGGGCTTCGAGGCCGTGAAGGCTGGCAAGAGCGTGTTCTTCGCCACCTTGGCGGAACTGGTCGACTCCATGCGCAAGGCCGAGCGCGAGGGCAAGCTGCGCGAGCGGGTGAAGTTCCTCAGCCGGTATAGCCTGCTGATCGTCGACGAGATCGGCTACCTGCCAGTGGGTTCGGGCGGTGGCAATCTGTTCTTCCAACTGGTCAACGCCTGCTATGAGCGCTGCGCCATGGTCATGACCGGCAACCGCGGCTTCGGCGAATGGGCCGACATCTTCGGCGACGCTGTGGTCGCCACCGCCCTGTTGGACCGCCTGCTGCACCACGCCGTGGTGATACCAATCGAAGGCAACTCGTATCGCCTGCGAGAGCATGCGGCTCTCATCCCCGATCACATGCGCCAACGACCCCTCACCAACGAATCAAACGTCCCGCCCGTCAAACGAGGCCCGGGGCGACCGCGAAAGGAGGTTCACGATTCGACGCCGGGCTGAGCACCCAACTGCATAGGGTGGGGAAATTTACTTCGGCCAATCTGGGGAAATATGCAGCGGCGTTGACACGCTGACCCGGCCCGATGGCGGACCACTCTCCTGTTGTGACTCTAGAGCGGCTTAAACCCAACGCTGTGAAGATCCCCAACATCTGCGAACACTTCAAGATTGCCTACTTGGACCTTGAAAGGTTCATGGAAAAAGAGGGCTGGGTGTTTTAGTAGACGCCAGTCACTTGAAGCCGGGGTACTTGCCCCTACGCTTGCAGAAGGCCTGGAAGTGGGCATCTGCACGCTGTGGCGTGATGCCCTTCTTCGCGATCCAGTCCCGCCATTCGGACTCGAGACCGTGAATGTCCCAACCAGGCGCATGGCTACGTGCCAAGTCGTAGCTCTCGGGTTTGAGGTGGATGGTAAACATGCTAGGCAGGGGAGGGGTGTACCCTCCAGCTTCCTTGGGTCGCATTTCAACCATGTCCCCGTCAAGAGCAATACTGTAGCCAGGCATGTGGCCGTGCTGCGCATCGTCGTTGATGATTGACTGCAGCAAGCGGCGAAACTCCTTGAGTGTGGACTGAGCTCCGCACTTCACTCTTAGCTTCTCAAGGCCAATCTTGAAGCTGGATTGCTGCCCGACGTGCTTTCTGGCCAGCTCATACAAGCGTCGCTCCAGGGGCTTGGCTAGCTGGAAATAGCGGCGATCGAGCGTGAGTACTTCGAGAGCCTGTACGGCTTGGAAGACCCAATCTGAAAGCACGATTTCGACCTCCTGCATCCGGCCCTCGCGTGTCTCTCGCACGATCCGAGCTCGATCGATCAGGCTGAACAGGTCGAACACTTCGCGACCGCCTGTCTCAACATTGGTTGCGATTTGTGTCCCTTGCAACCGTTCAAAGGCTTCGCGAAGCTGTAGGTAGCCACGACCGCTCGTGTCGCGATTGGTTGCCACCAAGAGATCGAAGGCGCGCAGCCGCAACGTTTGAGAAATTGGCCGGCCATCGTTCATTGCTGCAACGAGCTGGCTGATGCAGTAGATCAACACGTCACGATCGAACACCGTTGCCAAGCCCTTCGCGCCTGGTCGAACTTCAACCCAGTTCGGCCCGTTCTCGTAGCGCCTGGTCTTTAGATCCGGCTTCTTCGATAGCGAGAAGATCGGGTGTTCCATCGATGCAGCATCCCCCTTGGGAGTAGCGTCGAACACGTCACACACGAAAAAGTCCCGCTGCAGGTGCCGAGCTGGCAGCAGCGGTGATCGCTCTTTCGTGTTTTCGCCCACCTCTGCAGGCATTGTGTTTTCACCCACCATCCTGATAGTTTTCGTGTTTTCACACACCATGTCAAGAAAGAATCGTGTTTTCACACACCGGCATATGCAACTGCGCTTCTTCGCTCGCGAACGTCTGTGTATAACTTTGTGTGCTATCTGTGGATAAGTTATCGAGACTTTCGTGTTATCACACACCAAACTTCGTGTTATCACACACGGTTTTTCGTGTTATCACACACCAAAACCCCTTGCTAGAGGTGTTTTTCTCTTTCAAATCATAGAGTTACAGATTTTCCCGAATCACGTAACTCTTATTTAACTCATTTAACAAACTCAGAGCTGCTCTTCCTTCAGTCACGAACTATGGACACACCGCCTCTTGGGGGTTACACCCCCGCCGGCTCCTCCGGCCTTACAGGCCTCCGCCCGCGCCTACGGCGCTCCCACCCGGCATCCCCCGAGGGTTTCACCCTCACCAGGCCCCCTAAAGGGGGCAAACCAGACCCCGACAGCCACGCGGCACAGTAAACCCGCACATCGGATCACAACGGCCCAGGAAAACCGCTTAGCAAGAAGGGGGAGGGGTGCGAGCAAGCTGGACCTTCTTTTTGCTCTCCGAGGAGAGCAACGTCTTTTCAGACACGGTGTCTGAAACATCAGCGCAACTTCACCCTTGACTTGTATGTACAAACTGTACTAACATTGTGCATGTTTGAATGGGATGAAGAGAAAAATAAGAGGAATTTCGAAAAGCATGGCATTAGCTTTGAAGAAGCAAGCCTGATTTTCGAAGGTCCAATTTTATCTTGGACGGATGATCGTTCTAATTACGGCGAAACGCGAATGCTCAGCATTGGACTTATACGAAATACTGTCGCCGTCACTGTAGTTCATACAGATCGAACCGGGAATACCCGATTAATTTCTGCACGGATTGCAAATCGCAAAGAAAGGGACCTATACAATGGCCATCACTGAAAAAAGACTTTCTGAACTTGCTGCACGTAAAGACGATGAAATCGACTACAGCGATATTCCAGAATTGAATGATACCTTCTGGGAAAATGCAAAACTGGTTCAGCCGGATAAAACTCAATCAGTAACTCTACGAGTTAAGCAATCGGTTCTAGATACTTTTAAAGCGCAAGGCAAAGGTTACCAGACTCGTATGAACGCTGTGCTAGAGAGCTATGCACGCGCCATGCATAAAAACTGACGCTGATATAGTAAATAATCCCTACCTCTCATGATT
>CAIQMJ010000172.1 GCA_903872875.1 uncultured Variovorax sp. | reverse complement strand
GTCGTCGCATCCTTGTATTCGGTGACCTTCTCCATGGTCTGCGCGCCGGGCACCGACGACCTGGTGCCCTTCAGCGCCGCGAGCTTGCCTGGCGCCGCCTGCGCCAAGGCGTCGCGCGCCGCCCATGAGGCCATCGCCGCACCCGCCACGCCGGTGGCGAGCAGCTTGAGCATGTCGCGCCGGCCTTCGTACGCACTCTGCGGCGTGATTTCGCTGGAAGCCGGATGGACGAAACCGTTATCCCTGGAATGAATCAGCATGACGCGCCTTTCGATCGCTGGTGATGTTCACCGTAGTTCGTTGCATGGCCCCAAGAGGTTACGCACGCCGGCGCATTCCGGTTTCAAAGTGTCCCGTAGCTGTGCAGGCCGCTCAGGAACATGTTGACGCCCAGGAAGGCGAAGGTCGTGACCGCCAGCCCGGCCAGTGCCCACCAGGCCGCTACCGTGCCGCGCAGCCCCTTGACCAGCCGCATGTGCAGCCAGGCCGCGTAGTTGAGCCAGACGATCAGCGCCCAGGTCTCCTTCGGGTCCCAGCTCCAGTAGCCGCCCCAGGCGTCGGCGGCCCACAGCGCGCCGAGTACGGTCGCGATCGTGAAGAAGGCGAAGCCGACGGTGATCGCCTTGTACATGACGTCGTCGAGCACCTCGTTCGCGGGCAGCCGCGCCGCGATGCGCTTGCGGCCCAGCAGGATGCCGGCAGCGATCAGCGCCGAGATGGCGGCGTAACCGACCCAATAGCTGCCGCCAGCTTCCTGTACGCGCTGACGGAACGCGACCGGAACGAAGCACAGCGCCACGCCGAGCAGCCAGATCGGCGTGAGACGGTGCCAGCGCGTCTCGTTCGCCTGCTCCTTGATCAGGTAGGCAAAGGCGACCATCGCCGCCAGCGAGAAGGTGCCGTAGCCGATGAAGTTGGCCGGCACGTGAAGCTTCATCCACCAGCTTTGCAGCGCAGGCACGAGCGGCTGGATCTCGTGGGCGTCGCGCACCAGCGTATACCAGAGCAGGAAGCCGACCGCCGCGCTGACCACCAGCATCACGAAGGCACCGATGGCGCGCGTACCGTAGCGCGACTCGAAGTACAGATAGAACGCGGCGGTGAGCCATGAGAACAGCACGAACACCTCGTACAGGTTGCTCACCGGGATGTGGCCGATGTCGGGGCCGAGCAGATGGCTCTCGTACCAGCGGACCATGGTGCCGATCAGCGCCATCGTGACGCCCGCCCAGGCGATGCGCGAGCCGATCAGTTCCATCGCGTCGCCCTGCCTGCCGCCGAACAGGCCGAGCCAATAGAACATCGTGCTCATGAAGAACAGCACGCTCATCCAGAGGATGGCCGACTGGCTCGACAGGAAATACTTGAGCCAGAACACGGTGTCGGCGCGGGCCAGGTCGGCCTGGTACGAACTTACCGCAAGCAGCGACGCGGCCGTGACGACGATCGCCAGCACCCGCAGCGGACGCCAGAACCAGCCGAGCCAGACCACCGCAACCAGTGCGGCAACGAGGATCGGCTTCTCGTAATAGTCCATCGACCCGCCGTAGCGAGAGAAGGCGAACGCACCGCCGGCCAGCACCAGCGCGGCGAAGACCCAGTCGAAGAGATTGCGGCGCGACAGCCAGCCGTCGTTGAGCGTGAGGGTCGTGGTGGTCATGGGGTTGTGTTGTTCCTGAGCGCGAGCAGCTTGTCTTTGAGGTTGCCGAACTCGCGGTCGCTGTCGATCGTGCGGCGGTTCACGGAAAAGGCCATGGTCGCTTCGCTGCCGCCATCGCGTGGTTCGAGCCAGATCCACAGCCGACGCTCGCGCACGTACAGCATCGCAAAAATGCCGATGATCAGCAACAGGCAGCCGGTGTAGACCACGCTCTTGCCGGGCGCACGCGCAACCTGGAACACGCTGGCCTGGACCTGCGTGAAGTCGGTCATCATCATCGCGACCGGCGCCGGGTAGAAATGCGCGTCGCTGATCGCGAGCACGGCTTGCGTCAGATAGGCCTGCGAGCTCTCGTCGCTGGGCAACGCGCCCAGGCCCGCCGACTCGCGGCTGAGGTTGAGCACTTCGAAAAGCACGTCGTTCAGGATGCGCACCAGCACGCCGCCGGCGCGTTCGCGCTCGCTCTCGGGCACGTTGACTTCCATGAACTCGGCGATCGCCTGCCAGCCGCCAGCGCTTTGCGCGCCGGGCCGGGCGCGCTCTGAGCCCGCGAACAGCGCCAACGCGCGGGTGGCCGAGACGCGCAGCTGCTCCGCGAGGTCGGGGCGCTTCGGGTCGGTCGCGCGCGTGATGTAGCGCTCGATCGCGCGCGCGCGCACGTCCGGGTCGCCCAGTGCTGCGCGCATGCGCACGAAACCGTCCATGGAACCTTGGGCATCGGCCGGAACGCGCAGGTAGCGGAAAGGCTCTTCGGGCCGGTCGCGCACGCCCAGCAGGAAAACGGGCTGCCCGTCGCCGGTGTCCACCGGCAACATGTAGTTCTGGTACTCGCGCGCCTGGCCCGCCGCATCGCGCAGCTTGTAGCCGATGCTCGGGCCGATGTTGCGCAGCGTCTTCGGCTTGTCGGTCTTGTTGGCGGCACCCAGCCGCGATTCGACGCTGTGGCGCAGGTCGACCTTGCGCACGTCGGCGCCGCTGGTCAGTGCGCCGTTGGCGCCGTCCGCGAAGTTTTCGACATTGATCACGCGCAGCGCCGCATATTCGAGCGTGAGCTTCTCCGCGCCGTTGCTGATCTCGGTGCTGCCGCCGATGGTGCCGTCGACCTCGAAGGGCTTGGCGGCCGCGGCCATCGGCACGGCCTTGAGCTTCACGCTCGAGCCGCCATCGTCGAAGCTCGACTGGTAGATCTCGACGCCCTTGTAGCTCGCCGGATGGTTGACCTCGATGCGCGCAGGAAGCTGTTCGCCGGTCGCTCGATCGTGCAGCACGACCTCGCTTGCGAACAGCTTTGGCATGCCGGTCGAGTAGTAGTCGACGACGAACTTTTTGAGCTCGATAGAGAACGGCAGCTCCTGCAGCAGCACGCCGTCGGACTGGTTCAGGATCGCGACGCTGGACTGCCCGCCCTCGGGCACCAGGATGTTGCCGCGAAAAGTCGGATTGCTCGGCGACAGCCGATGCTCGGCGGGCACGTCGGCGATCATCCCGCCGCCGGTGAACACGCTCTTGCCGTTGAACCAGGTCTGGGCACGCACCACCAGGTCGCCGTCGAACAGGCCGCCCAGGCAGATCAGCACGATCGCACTGTGCGCCGCGATATAGCCCAGCTTGTGCGCCCCGCCGGCCCGGGCGGCGACCATCCAGCCGGCATGGCCCGAGGTACGCTGCTGCAGCTTGACCTTCCAGCCACCGCCTGCGAGCAGCGCGCCGATGCGCTGCGCGGCAGCCTCGGGCGCTTCGCCGAGCGAGGTCTCTGCCCGCTGCCCGAAGGCCCTGAGGCTCTGGGCACGGATGCCTTCCTTGAAGTTCTTCAGGTCGCGCAGGATGTGCGGCGTGTTGCGGGCGATGCACAACGAGGTGCTGATCACCAGGAACAGCAGGATGAGCAGGAACCACCAGGCGCTGTAGATCGCGTCGAGCCGTGCGGCGCGGAAGAACTCGGCCCAGAACGGGCCGAACTGGTTGATGTAGTTGCCGAGCGGCTCATGCTGCTTGAGCACGGTGCCGATGATCGACGCAATGCAGATGACGGTGAGCAACGCGATCGCGAAGCGCATCGACGAGAACAGCTCCACTGCCGCGCGGACCACTTGCGGGCCGCGACGGACACGAAGGCCGTGGGTGGAAACTGACATGAATCTGGCGGTCGCTGGAAACAAAAAGGCGGGCCATCCTGTCGAAGGATCGGCCCGCCTTGTTGGGTGTGTTTATGGGCGGTTAGTTCAACTTCACGGCCACTCGCGACACGCCGTGCGCGAAGGCTTGATGTGGGTCAACGAAGGCCGGCGATGTAGTCGGCAACGGCCTTGATCTCGCGGTCGTTGAGCTTGGCGGCGACACCGGTCATCTGCGGGCTGTTCAGGCGGACGCCGTCGCGGAATGCCACGAGCTGCGCCGTCGTGTAGTCGGCGTGCTGGCCACCCAGGCGCGGGTACTGCGCCGGGATGCCGGCGCCGTTCGGGCTGTGGCAACCGGCACAGGCCGCGATCTGGCGGTCGGCGACGCCGCCGCGGTAGATCTTCTCGCCGAGTGCCACCAGGTCCTTCTCCTTCGAGAAGCCCGTCTTGACGTTCTTGGAGCCGACGAACCATGCGATGTTGCGCATGTCCTCGTCGGAGAGCGCGGAAGCCAGCGGTTTCATGATCGCGCTCTTGCGCTTGCCGGACTTGAAGTCCTGAAGCTGCTTGAGGATGTATTCGGGATGCTGCTGTGCCAGCTTCGGGTTGCTTGCGATCGCCGAATTTCCGTCCGCGTTGTGGCAGGAAGCACAGCTCTGGCTGTTGGCGGGTGTCGCATTGAAGACAGTGTCACCCTTCGCCGGATCGGGTTTGGCCGGTTTGGCTACCGCCGCCGCGGCTGGCGCCGCTGCATGTTCATCGGCTGCGTAGCTGGCACTGAAGGCCATGCCCACGAGGGCTGCAAGCATAAATTTGGCAAACAACTTCATATCGGGGGCTTGGATTTATGGCGCTAGGGACTTGGATTTATGGCGCAAAACCGCGCGATTCTACAATGGCAGTCCGTTCCGAAAGCCTCTTTGATGACCTCCCCAACGCCCTCACCGGCTCCCGCGACGCCGCCCACCACGACGGCCGCCGCCCCCGACCGGATCCGCGCTGCGATGGGCTGGCTCCACACCGCGCACTTCCTCACCAGCGCGCCACAGCTGGAACACCTGCCTGCGCTCGACCTGCCCGAGATTGCCTTCGTCGGCCGCTCGAACGCCGGCAAGTCGACCGCCATCAACACGCTGACGCAGCAGACGCGCCTGGCCTTTGCGTCGAAGACGCCCGGACGCACGCAACACATCAACCTGTTCGGCGTCGGCAAGCAGAAGATCGACGACGCGGTGCTGGCCGACCTGCCCGGCTACGGCTATGCCGCTGTGCCGAAGGAAGCCAAGCTGCGCTGGCAGCGCGTGATGGGCAACTACCTGATCACACGCGAAAGCCTGCGCGGCGTTGTGCTGATGTGCGACCCGCGCCACGGCCTGACCGAACTGGATGAAATCCTGCTGGACGTGATCCGTCCGCGCGTCACGGAAGGCCTCAAGTTCCTGGTGCTGCTGACCAAGGCCGACAAGCTCACACGCGCCGATGCGAACAAGGCGCTGTCGATCATGCGACTGCAGGCCGGTGGCGGCGAGGTCAAACTGTTCTCCGCGCTGAAGAAGCAGGGCGTCGAAGAAGCCGCAGAGCTGCTGCACCGCTGGACCCACCCCGACGCCCCCTGACAGGACCCGTCTCGTCGACCATCCTGTCCCGGGCATCGCAAACGCCGCATGGCATCAGGAGACAAGACAGATGATCGAGACCTTCCAGCGCGCACTGCCCAACGGCACCACGCTCAGTTGCCGCGCCAGCGGAACACCCGGCCGTCCGCTGATGGTGTTCCTTCATGGTTTTCCCGAGGGCGCGTTCATCTGGGATGAACTGCTCGCGCATTTCGCGCAGCCGGCGCACGGCGGCTACCGCTGCGTGGCACCGAATCTGCGCGGCTTCGAGGCCTCGAGCGCGCCGGCCGAGGTGTCCGCCTATCGGGCACATCTGCTGCTCCAGGACATCCAGCAACTGGTCGCGACCGAGAGCGCCGACGGCACCATCGCCACGCTGGTCGCCCACGACTGGGGCGGCGCCTTCGGCTGGGGCTATGCCAACGCCTTCGGCGCGCAGGTCGGCCGGCTGGTGATCATCAACTCGCCACATCCGGGCACCTTTGCGCGCGAGCTGCGCGACAGCCCGGCGCAGCGCGAGGCGAGCGCGTACATGAACTTCCTAGCCCGGCCCGACGCCGAAGCCTTGCTCGCCGAAGACGACTTCCGCCGCCTCTGGCCCTTTTTTGAAGGCATGAAGGCGGGCGCCGACGGCTTCGGCTGGCTCACAGAGCCGTTGAAGGACCAATACCGCGCGCTCTGGGGTCACGGCCTGACGGGCGGCTGCAACCTCTACCGTGTCACCCCGCTCAAGCCCGCCATGCCCGGCCACGCCGCACCCGACATCGCGATCCCATCCCGCGAACGGCTGACCGTCGACGTGCCGGCCCTGGTGCTGTGGGCCATGGACGATGCGGCGCTGCTGCCCGGCCTGCTCGATAGCCTGGACGACTACGTGAAGGACCTGACGATCCACAAGGTGCCCGGCGCGACCCACTGGATCATCCACGAGCGCCCCGCCTTCGTCGCCGCGGAAATAGAGGCCTTCCAGAACCGCCCCTGACCCGGTTGCCGAGGGCTAGTAAACCTTGGGCTCGCCCTCGGGCCGCGTCTTGAAGCGCCGGTGCACCCAGTAGTACTGCGACGGCATCCGGTCGATGTAGCCCTGCAGCCGCTCGTTCATGAGCGCGGTATCGGCCGTTGCGTCGTCGCTGGGAAAGTCCCGCCAAACCGGCAGCACCTCGATGTCGTAGCCGTCCGGCGTGAGCTTGGACACCACAGGAACCACCTTCGCCCGGCCGAGCCGCGCAAAGCGCGACAGCGACGGCACGGTGGCCGCCTGCACGCCGTAGAACGGCACGAACACGGTCTGCTCGCGGCCGAAATCCATGTCGGGCAGCAGGTACAGCAGGCCGCTCTTGCGCAGACCGGCGACGATCGGCTTGATGCCCTCGCTGCGGTTCAGCGTGACGACGTTGCCGAAGCGCTTGCGTCCCTCGCGGATCCAGGCATCGACCACTGGATCGCTCTGCGTGGAATAGATGGTGGTCGACGCGCGCGCCGTGTGCATCGTCAGCGCGGTGGCGGCGGCGTCGAGGCCGTAGAAATGCGGTGCGAACAGGATCATCGGCGCATCGCCATGTGCGATCTCGTCGATCTCGGGCGCCGAGCCGACCACCCGCAGGCGCTGCTTCACCAGGGCTTCAGGCGCGTGCCACAGCCAGGCCCGGTCGAGCCATGACTGGGCTGCGAGCACGAAGGTCTCGCGCGCGATGCGGTGCCGTTCTGCGACGGACTTCTCGGGAAAGCAGAGTGCGAGATTGGTCGCGACCACATGCCGTCGCGGCACCGCGACCACGTACAGCACGCGGCCCAGCACCATGCCGAGTCCGCGCACGACCGGCAGCGGCAGGTGCGAGAGCGACTGCATGAAGCGAATGCCCAGACGCGACGCGAAACTCATCGCCCGCCTCCGTCGGCGAGCGCATGGATGCGTTCCGCCTTCGGCTCCTTGTAGCGCGCGTAGTCCCAGACATACTGGCCCGGCAGACTGCGGATCAGCTTCTCGATGCCCGCATTCATGGCGGCAGCCGCGGCCTCCGGCGCGGCCTTGGGGTCGTTCAGCGCGGTGCCTTCGAAAGGCTCGCAACGGATCGCGTAGCCCTTGCCGCCGGGCAGGCGCTCGCAGACGCCCAGGAAGACCTTGGCGCCGGTCTGCTGCGCCAGACGAGGCAACAATGTCATCGTGTAGGCCGGCCGGCCCAGGAAAGGCGCCCAGACGCCCTGGCCGAGCGGCGGCACCTGGTCGGGCAACAGCCCGGTGTAGCCGCCATTGCGCAGCGCGCGCATCAGCCCGCGCACGCCGACCACGCTGGTCGGCAGGGTCTGCAGGCCGGCACGGTCGCGCGCGCCGGCCACGAGTTCGGCGATCCAGGCCTTGCGCGATGGCCGGAACAGCGCTGTCAGCGGTCCGTAGATGTCGAGATAGCGCTCGGCCATCGCCTGCGCATACATCTCCCAACTGCCCAGGTGCGGGGTGATGAAGATCACGCCCTTGCGCTCGGCCATGGCGGTCTCGAAGGCCTCCAGGCCTTCCCAGCGCACCACGCGCGGCAGCACGCTCTCGCCCTGCGGACGCAACCAGAGCCAGGGCAGTTCGGACACCATGGCGCCGGCCGCACCGATCGCAGGCCGGTACTGCCGGGGCGTGAAACCGGCCGCCTCGGCATTGGCCTTGAAGCGCTGCCGGTAACCCGGCGATGTCCACCACACGAGCCAGCCGAAGCACACGCCGAGCCGATGCATCAAGGGCAGCGGTATGCGGGCAAGCAGTCGGAAGAGAACGGTCATCAAGGCAAGGGAATGGGACTGGACGCGCACGCAAGCAAGGACTTGCGAGGCTCGAATAGAATCCAAATTGTCGCTGAGTTATGGAACTACTTGCAGGGCGACACGCACAGGCGCCAGGCGATTGTGCACGTGCCGGCAACGGCATTCTGCTAAAGCGTTCGCCAAAGCTCTCCAGGCTGGCAACGCGCCAACTGAACCGATGGAGCTTTTATCTCAATGGCGAACGATTTCCTCTTCACCTCCGAATCCGTTTCCGAAGGCCACCCCGACAAGGTCGCCGACCAGATCTCCGACGCGATTCTCGATGCCATCTTCGAGCAGGACCCGCGCAGCCGCGTGGCCGCCGAGACGCTGACCAACACCGGCCTCGTCGTGCTGGCGGGCGAGATCACCACCAACGCGCACGTCGACTACATCCAGGTCGCGCGCGACACCATCAAGCGCATCGGCTACGACAACACCGACTACGGCATCGACTACAAGGGTTGCGCCGTGCTGGTGGCCTATGACAAACAGTCCAACGACATCGCCCAAGGCGTGGACCATGCGTCCGACGACCACCTCAACACCGGCGCCGGTGACCAGGGCCTGATGTTCGGCTACGCCTGCGACGAGACGCCCGAGCTGATGCCCGCGCCGATCTACTACGCGCACCGTCTGGTCGAGCGCCAGGCGCAACTGCGCAAGGACGGCCGCCTGCCCTTCCTGCGCCCCGACGCGAAGAGCCAGGTCACGATGCGATACGTGAACGGCAAACCGCACAGCATCGACACCGTGGTGTTGTCGAGCCAGCACTCACCGGAGATGAGTCTGGGCCACGTCATGACCGACGCTTTTTACGAAGCGGTGCGCGAAGAAATCAT
>CAIQMJ010000171.1 GCA_903872875.1 uncultured Variovorax sp. | reverse complement strand
TGAACCGTCGCCAGATAGGTTGGCAGGTTGGCGAGACCCACATGCTCGAACATGCCGACGCTCGATACCTTGTCGTAGACGTCGTTGCCGGCGAGGTCACGGTAATCGCGCAGTTCCACGGTCACCCGATCCTGAAGGCCTTCAGCGCGGATGCGCTGCTGGGTGAACTCGAGTTGCTGGAGGCTCAGCGTGATGCCGTGGACCTGAACCCCGTGGTGTTTTGCCGCCCAGCAGGCGAGGGCTCCCCAGCCGCAGCCAATGTCGAGCAGTGACTCGCCAGGCCGCAGTCGAAGTTTTCGGCAGATGTGCTCCAGCTTGTTGCGTTGCGCTTGCTCCAGCGATTCTTCGGGGTGCGTGAAATAAGCGCAGGAATACACGCGTTCCTCATCAAGCCACAGGCGGTAGAACTCGTTGGAGACGTCGTAGTGAAAGGAGATCGCGGCGCGGTCGCTGTCCCTGGAGTGCCGGGGAGAGAAGTGCCGTGAGATCCGGGATGCCAAGGTGTCCGTGGGCTTGAGATTCGTGTGCGTTCGGGACGGTAGCCTCCATGCATCGCGGAGCAGGGCGAGCTTGTCGCGCCAAGTGAGAGATAGTCCTTCGAAGTGCGTCTTCAGCGAGATGGCGCTGTATAGGTCACCCTCGAAATCGAGAACGCCGCGGAAGTACGCATCGGCCAGTTGCACCGGATTGCGATCGAGCACCAGGCGACGCAGCACGGATGGATCGCGCACCACCAGGGTAAGTCCCGGCAGTCCAACGGTCGGCGTGTGCACGGTGTCGTTCCACAGGCGCAGCGCAATGGATCCTTGGTAGCCGCGCATAAGGCGCTCAAAGATGCGGATGGCGGACTGCTGCGCACCGGTCGAACTCATCGACATGGTCGGGTCAACGGTTGATGCATTGCTCATGCTGTGATGTCCCTTAGTTCGAATCTTCGGTCTTGCTTGGCGGCATCGAGCAACTGCGTACGCACGACGGCGGCAATGCCTGGAGCGAGCGAGATGCGGTTGGACGGGTGGCGAATCGTGTCGCAGCTGACGATGTCGCCTGCGCCGGCCGCGCGCAGATCCTCGAACGCCGTTTGCGCGAACACCGCGTGAACAGCCACGCAAACGGGGGCGGCGAGCCCGGCACGGCGCAGATGACCGACCGTTGCGATCATGGTGCGAGCAGTCGAGACGATGTCGTCCATGAGCACTGGCGTGTGCAATCGCCAGCGCTCGATCTCAGGGACGGAGACTTCGACCTCGCGGTCGCCGCGCCGCGCCTTGGTCAGCACGACGAATGGGGCGTCGGCGTCCTTTGCCACCTCGCTCACCCACTGTGCGCTTTCCTCGTCGGGGCCGATCAGGAGGGGATTGCGCACGTGCGCCCGTACCCATTCCGCCACGCTGTAAGAGGCGTGAACAACGGATGAGGGGATGCTGTAGACCTGCGACAGGTTCGATATGCGGTGCAGATGCGGGTCAACGGTCACCAGCCAGTCGAAGGCGCGCGAGATCCATGCCGCGACATGTTGGGCACTGATCGTCTCGCCGGGATTAAACCGACGGTCCTGTCGCATGTAGGCCAGGTACGGAGCCACCAAGCCCACTGAATGCGCGCCGGCCTCCCGCACTGCCGCAGCCAGCAGGAACAATGGCACCAGCTTGTCGTCGGGTCGGTCCAGGGTGCAGACGATGAGGGCGTTGCGGGCTTCGGCGGGTGCCTCGACTCGGACATGGGACTCGCCGTCCGGAAAGCGCCTGACTGTGGCCGCGATGCGTTCCAGCGGAAGCCGAGCAGCCAAGTCGTCGGCGAGCTGCTCGTTGCTCGGCATCGCAATCACCGCGGGCTTCATGCCGTCACCTCATCGGTAAGCGTGACAAAGGGATGAGCATCGAGGTAGTTGCGTGCATAGGCCAACTCGCCGGGCGCCTGGGCGTGCAAGGTGAACAAGGGCATACCGCGCTCGACCGAGTCCCCCAACTGCACGTGCATCACGAGCCCTGCAGTCGGCGCACCGGGCGCCCCGGCAAGCTTGGCGACCCGCGCGAGCCGGCGGCTGTCGATGCCGGAGACGTACCCTGTGCGTTCGGCCATGACCGGCTCGCGCAACGGCGCAATCCCGGGTTCACGCAACCCGCCCTGCGCCTCGCAGATGGCCTGGAACTTGTCCCAGGCCGCGCCGTTGTCCAGCAGGCGCCAGGCCTCGGACTTTCCGGTGCCGGGAATGCTGTGACCGCAAAACTCGAGCAATTCGCCCGCGAGAGTTAAGGCCCGCACGCGCAGGTCCACCGGTGCCGCGACGGCGCCTCGCAGAACCGCCAGGACGTCATGGGCTTCGAGTGCAGGCCCCACGCCGCGCCCGACTGGCTGGGCACCGGGCGTGCGCAGCACGCGCAATTGCAATCCATGTGCAGCGGCAACCTGTTCAAGCAGGAGCTGCAACCGATGTGCGTCCTCTTCGGTGCGTACCTTGGCGGTCGGACCGACCGGGATGTCGATCAACGCATGGGTTGCCCCGGCGGCGATCTTCTTTGACAGCACCGACGCGACGAGTTGGGCATCGCTGTCGAGGTCGAGTGGTCGCTCGACACGGATCAGCACGTCGTCGGCCGGACTCAAGGTCAGCGCACCGCCCCAGACGAAGCAGCCGCCTTCGCGCTCGACGACGCGCCGCATCGCCGCCACGTCGAGTTCGACGCGGGTCAGCGTCTCCATCACGTCGGCCGTGCCCGCGGGCGAGGTAATCGCACGCGACGAGGTCTTGGGCATCGTCAGCCCGGCCGCCGCTGTGATCGCGACCACGATGGGAGTGGTGCGGTTGCCCGGCAGGCCACCCACGCAATGCTTGTCGGCGATGGGGCTGCGGCCCCAGTCGATGCGGTCACCGACCTTGACCATCGAGCGCGTCAAGTCGATGGTTTCCTGCAGGTCCATACGCCCGCCGGCGCAGGCGCTCAGGAAGGCTGCGATGTGCATGTCGGAATAGCGGCCCGCGGCGACGTCGCCGACGATGGCGTCGAACGCTTCGGCGTTGAGCCGATGGCCATAGATCTTGGAGCGCATCGCGCTCAGCGAGTCGAGCGTCGGGGCGTGCCTCACCGTAACGGTCTCGTCCTTGATGGCGCTCAAGGCCTGCCAAGCGCGGGTCGACAGGCCGGCCTCGCCCGGTGCCAGCAGGTCGGTCTCGACCACGTTGAGGGTCGCGATGATGCGCCGCTCGCGCAGGCCCACCTCCAGTCGCGTCTGGGCTTCGAAGCCCTCGGCACGGCAGACGTGGCAGTCGCGGCGCATGTAGATCACGTGCTCCTGCAGCGTGTCGATGCCGAGCAGTTTCAGGCGCAGGCCCGTTGCGTTCGTCACGCGATCTCCACGCTCTGACCGAGCCGCGGCACGGTCGCGGACCAGCCGAGTTCGCGCTCAATGCGTTGCCGCAGCGAATCGGCCGGGCCCGCCTCGCCATGGTTGAGATAGACGCTGCGCGGCGGCTTGGGCGCGGTCGCCAGCCATTGCACGAGTTGCCCGGCGTCGGCGTGCGCCGACATGCCAGGTAGCGACACCACCTCGGCATTGATGGTGACGTCTTCACCGTGGATGCGGATGTTTCGCTCGCCGGACAAGAGCCGCGCGCCGCGCGTGCCGCCCGCCTGGTAGCCAGCGAACACGATCGTGTTGCGCCGATCCGGACCCAGGGCCTTGAGGTGGTGCAGCACCCGGCCACCGGTGGCCATGCCACTGGCCGACACGATGACCGCCGGGTAGCGCAGCGAATTCAGCGCACGCGATTCCTCGACGGTGCGCGTCATTTTCGCGACCTTGCACATGCCGTTGCACTCCTCCACCGACAGGCGGTGCTCAGCGCGGTGCCGGTGGTAAATCTCGGTCATGTCGATCGCCATCGGGCTGTTCAGGAACACCGGCAGGTCGGGGATGGCCGCACGGGCCTTGAGCCGGTAGATCGCGTACAGCAACGCCTGGGCACGCCCCACCGCAAAGGCCGGAATCACCACGATGCCGCCGCGAGCTGCCGTGCGCTTGATCACCTCGCCCAGCGCGGCCTCCGCATCCTGTGTGTCGTGCAAGCGGTCGCCGTAGGTCGATTCGATGACCACATGGTCGGCGCGCGCGATCGGTGTCGGTGCGCGCATGATGAGATCGTCCGGGCGACCCAGGTCTCCTGAGAACAGCACCGTCGTATCGCCCGCGGTCAACTCGACCGAACTGGCGCCGAGGATGTGCCCGGCCGGCCGCAGGCGCAGGTGCAAGGAGCCCGTCACGTCTCCCGGCTGCTCGAACGGCAGCGGTTCCAGTCGGCGCAGCGCACGTTCGGCGTCGTTCTCGGTGTACAGCGGCAGCGCCGGTGAGTGCTTGGAGAGCTTGTGGCGATTGGCGTATTCAGCGTCTTCTTCCTGCAGGCGCCCACTGTCCGGCAGCAAGATTCGGCATAAGTCGATGGTCGATGGCGTGGCGAAGACCAGGCCCTGAAAGCCCCGCTTGACCAGCAGTGGCAAGGCCCCCGAGTGGTCGAGGTGGGCGTGCGTCAGCACCACGGCGTCGAGCTTCGCCGGATCGAAGGGGAAGGGCTCCCAGTTCATGGTGCGCAGGTTCTTGTAGCCCTGGAACAGACCGCAATCGACAAGCAACTGTTTTCCCTCGTGCGTGACGAGGGTCTTCGATCCGGTGACGGTGCCGGCGGCACCGAGGAAGGCGAGATTCATCAGAGTGCTTTCAAGTGATGAGTGGGCGTTCGGGCTTCAACGCAACGCCTGCGGGTCGCCTGGTCTCCCGTGGCCAGTGAGGAGCCGCACCTTCGAGACGTCGCGTTGTCGCCATGTGAGGTGCTCGTAGACGCTGCTCCAGTACGTGCCGAACGCGAAGCCGAACAGGAGCTCCTCCAGCGGTAGTCCGTCTGGTCGCCAGGCGATCAACGCATCAAGGTTCCACACGGCTTCGATGTAGCCGGGCCATAGCCACTTGAGTCCCAGCAGGAAGATGATGTACAGGGCGAGGAAGACGCCGCCGCCGAACAGCGCGTTGCGCCACAGGTCCGGTCGGCACAGCACGGTCGCCGTGGCCCCTGCGGCCAATGCGAGGATGCCCGGGTAGATGGGGTTCCATGGCAGAACGATCAGGCTCGCGAACACGAAGATCGGACTCGCGAGTGCGAGCAGGTGCCAGCGATGCCGCGGTGATGAACGTGCGTGGTGATCCAAGCGACGAAGGGGCACCAGCGCCAGCGCGCGATACCCTGCCACGCCCAGTCCGCCGATGGCAAAGCAGAAGATAAGGCTCTCGACATCGAAGCCGGTGCGCTGAGCCAGGTCGAACAGGCTGGGCGGGTTCCAGTACGCGGGCACGAAAAGAGGTTCCGTCAAGCCGAACGGTGCGGTCAGCACGCTGGCCCATAACATTGGGCGGCGCAGTGCGGGTCGGGCCATGAACAGCAACGCCCATGGCAGCAAGAAAGTGGCCGCCCAAAGCAGCCACGTGTAGTGGAACCCGGGATTGGCCGGGGTCACGTCACGGACCCCGATGCGTCTCGGTGCGATCCGGATCTGCCGACGAGTTCGTCACGCATGGCGTCGACTGGCTCCGGAGGCACTGAGCTTCGGAATGAAGCGCGGCGTCTGACTGGCGTAGTGCTCCCACTCGGCGCCGAAGCTCTTGGCCGCTTCTCGCTCTTCCTTGATGGACAAGCGCACGTACATCGCGCAGAGGATCGGGAACATCACGAGCGTTAGCACGGTTGGCCACTGCAGCAGGAAGCCGAACATGATCAGCACGAATGCCACGTACTGCGGGTGCCGGACGCGTGCATAGGCGCCGGTCTGCGCCAGCGTGCCGGCGCGCTGACTCGCGTACAGCACCGACCAGGCGGAGGACAGCAACCAGAAGCCACCGCCGACGAAGACCGCACTGAGCAGGTGGAACGGACCGAAGTGCGGATTGGCGCGCCAACCGAACATCACCTCCAGCAGGTGCCCCGCGTCGTGCGAGAGGAAGTCCACGCCGGGAAACTTTGCGCCCAGCCACCCTGACATCAGATAGATGGTCAGCGGATAGCCGTACATCTCGGCGAACAGCGCCACCAGGAAACTGGAGAAAGCACCGAACGAGCGCCAGTCGCGGCCGGACTGGGGCTTCGCGAAACTGAACGCGAAGATGATGAAGACCAGGGAATTGATGATGACCAAGGACCAAAGCCCGTAGGCCGGTACGTTGTCGTGTGTCATGGCGAGTCCTTTGAGGTTGGCTCAGTGCTGGTGCGGCGGGCGCGGGGCGGTCGTTACGGACGGTGTGGCGCCTGGACGGTCCTGCGCGCCGGTTCCACCATCAGGCTCACCGTTGCCGGGTCCCGCCGTGCCGTGTCCCTGGTGACCGTCGGCGCCGCCGTGATGACCATGGCCGCCATGGCCACCGTGAAAGAAGTGCATCAGCGGGCACAGCGCGAGCAGGAGGAACGGCAGGGCGCCCATCAGGTGGGCCCGGTGCTCCGTGAAAAAGAAAAAGCCGGCCACGGCGATGAAGCCGAAGAAGACCCATGGCAGGGCAGCGCCCCGCCGTGAGCGCGGGTTAGGCGCGGGGTCTGAACTGAAAGGAACCTTGGTCATGACTCGCCTTATCGGTTGTCGGAATGGCCCAGGCGCTCAGTCTCTTGGAGTGGGCCGCCTGGGTCAGGCAATCGCTCGTTCTGTGGCCCGCAGCCGCGTCGCTCGGTCGTGCCCGTCAGGGGGCGACCTCTTGAGGCGAACAGCCAAGCTGAATGTGCAACCTATGTGCAGCGCGCAGGTCAAGCCCTGCAGCGCGCGCGGAGCAAGGCTTGGGGAGTGGCGATGGCCCGCAGTCGGAGCACGGCCACTAGTGGCGCGCTCGACCTCTCACAGCGATGACCCTGGTTGGGGCTGTTTCGCGGCGCGTGCGCAGGCGGACTCGGCGCGCACGACTAGGAGGTCGTGCACACTCCCAGGCCGCGAGGCATGTCAAATGCGCAGGCGAGAATGCAGGCGAGACGAAATGTCCAGCCGGGTGCGGCACGGCGGTGGATGCGCCCGCTGCGGTGGCGGAACATTAGCCACGGTCACTGGGGTCCAGTCGCGCGCAGGTGCTGGTAACGATGCAATTGCGTGGACTGTCAGCAACCCTTTGAGGGTCGAGAGGGAAACCGGCTCGCCGGTCAGATAGACCGGCTCTTCGCAGACGTGGTCATGCCTGTCGTGGGACGGCTCCTCGGACAGCGAGTGGTGCTCGGGGGCTTGAGAGTCATGTACCCCGTGCGCGTGCGCCGCATGGATGTGCGCCTCGGTCGCGTGTAGCGTGCCGGGTGGCACCGAATGCTCGCCGTACAATTCGCACAGGGCCGTGCCCGCGATGGCTCGAACGGCGAATAGCAAGAGAAACGCAGTCCATGCGCTTTTTGCTAGTACGTGTCGCAATGCCGTCATGTCGGGCTGCTCTTGGGTGTTGAAGTGCGCCTAGGCCATTTCTCAACCAACCATCCGAATGACGGCCAAGTCAAGAAGTCCAGCATAGTCGGCAGCTGCTTCCGCCAGTTGATCCACATCAAGTAATTGCGACGTTCAAGTTGGTGTCCCGTTTCGACTGCCGTCCGAGCCGCGCGCTCACCTTTTGGATCGCGGTAGTGAATGGCGCAGTGAGGAATACCGTCCACGAGACGCCGGTTCCGAACTGCGCGCTGGCCTGGGCGTAGGTCGCAATGCCCGAAAGGTCGTCATTCGACGCGCCGGCGCAGTCGCTGCGGCCGCGTCGCGTCAGGCACTGCCAATCCGCTGTTCACCATCTGGTGTGCGCCGTCCGAGCCAGGCAGCAAAAGCTGCCGTTCGGGGCGTGGCCTGCGAACGCAATCGCAGCCAGTCCGGGTTGCAGTGTTTTATCTCACATCAGAATCGAATCGCTGCGACGAGAATATCGGCGGCTTGCTTCCGGTCCAGCGACGCAGCAGCAGCGCGTTGCTCACCACACGCACGATGCGATGCTGCACGGTTTGAAGGCGGCGTGGTACAGGATGGCCCGGTGCCCACGGGCGCACCATGTCCGCGGACACGAAGATCCCGAAGTGCCCGACATGTTCGTGCCGCAGATAGACGATGCGCTGACCCGCTCGCATCATGCCGTCGGTCGAGCCATGAGGTGTCGGGCGAAGTTTCATCCGCTGGCGACGGTAGAACGGCCGCACCGTCGGCGTTCATGATCGAACGTTCTCAGCCGCAACAGCAGCCGCCCCGACTGGCTTTGGCACGGACGGCTGGGCCGCTGGAATCATGCGCCGGCGCGCTGCCGCTCGACAGCTTGGCCGGATAGCCGGCCTCGGTGAGCGCCGAAACCAGCCGTTCTGCTCCGGCGTCGAGCGAGCCGCTTACGCGGACGTGGCCTGACTTCAAATCGACGGCGACGGTGCTCACGCCGGGGATTGGCTTCAGCGCCTGCGTGACATGGTTGACGCACGAGCCACAGTTCATGCCCTGAACTTCGAGATCGATGATGTTCATCGTGGGACTCCTTTGAGGTAAGGGTTGAAAACTCAGCGCTCGCCGCGCTATTGCACGGTCGCTGGTACGGGCCGCTGGGCGAAGACGGTCGCGGCGGACAAGGCGAGGGCGAGTGCGGGCGAGAGAAGACGAGGGACACTCATGGGGAGACTCCTGTACAAGAAAAGGAAAACGAGAGTTGTCAGCTATGGCGCGGCTGCATGTTTGGACCCCGAGGGGATCGCTGGGCATCATTTCGAAGGTCGACGACGCTTGCTGTCGGCCCCGCGATCGGTGCCATCGGCTTGCGGCAAGCCCTCGATGAGACCGCAGACATGGTGTCCATTCGGAACGCCATCGGGCATGTGCTCCCATGCCTGCAGCGCGCGCTTCATTCGACCAAGCAGTTCGAGTTGTTCTTCGATCTCCGACTCCTTGACTGGCAGACGCTCGGCGAGGATTTCGCGTGCCTTGGGGCAGGGGAGGCTTCCCCGGTCGCTCATCTGCAGCAGTTCGGCGATATCGCTCAGCTTGAAGCCGAGTGCAGCGGCGGTTCGGATGAAGCGAACCCGGGTTACCGTTAGCTCCGAGAATTCCTGATAGCCGCCTTCGGTCCTGCGTTCGGCCTTGATCAGGCCGAGCCGGGCATAGTGGCGTACGGTATCGGCCGTCACGCCGGCTGCACGAGCACAATCGATCACCTGCATATGGGTTTCCTTTTGCGCACCTGCCGAACCTGCTTGGGCAGGAACAGATGCTTCGTTGTTGGATACTCAGCCTAGGTGCTGCACATAGGTCAAGCACTTGGCAACGGAGCCTCCAAAAATAGAGGGAATGGTTTTGCGCTCATCACATAAACCTGCGTTGCCGGGTCTTGATTAGCGCTACTTAGGAACTACAGCATCCCAGTTTGGCGACTTGAATCGGTGGACAGGGCACAGTCCCAAACGAGCAGTAAACGCAGCAGTCTCCAGGCTTGGGGTGCAATACGGTGTGGCACTTCTCGCACTCGTAGAACCACTGGCACGCGTCGATGGGCATGACCTCGGTTTTGGAATGCCCACATTCGGGGCAGGTCAGTGTGGATTCCAGGACAACCCTTGTCATTGCTTCGTCCCAACAATTGTGAAAGTCTGTTTTTACAGACCATCAGGAGCCTATCGTCAATAACGAATCGCGCGAACCGCGACGAGACTTGGCGAACCATGGAACGAACTGTCCCATCGCCTGGGTCAATCAAGAATGCTAGAGTTGATCCAGCCATGTTCCGTCCGCGCTCCATCCATCGCTGCCTGACCGCATTGTTCGTGGTCATGTCGTTGCTGCTCTCGCAGCTGGCGCTGGCAAGCTATGTCTGCCCGGGAGAGTCCAACCCCGCAGCGATGGCGGAGATGGTTGGGGCGGGTGAGCCTTGCGAAGGCATGGACCCTGTCCAGCCGCTGCTGTGCTACCAGCATACAGCCGACATGTCGCTGTCGATCGAGCCGATGAAGGTGAGCACGCTGTTGCCACCGGCCGTGGTGCAGACAGTGATTTTCTCCTTGCTGTTGCCTGTGGAAGCCCGGGAGGTGCCGGTGCAGGCGGTGCCTGAGCGCCAGCACTACCCTCCCGAACGCGTGTTCCTCGCAACACGCAGACTCCGAATCTGAAATCTCCGTTGATTGGCCGGTGCTGGCGCGGTTCGTCCGCATGCCAGCGATTGCGTCGTTCATCGTCGGAGTTTCCATGTCCCAGTTTCCCTTGCGCGCGGCCGCCCTGGCTGCTGCGCTGTTGCCCTGCCTCGTCACGGCGGCGCCCCTGTCGTTCGAGGCCGCACTGGACCTTGCCGTCCAGCGCTCCGAATCGGCCCGGTCCGCCCGCGCCGGCGTCCTGAGCGCCGCACAGACCGCCCGCACAGCCGACCAGCTTCCCGATCCCCTGCTGCGAGTCGGCGTCGACAACCTCCCCGCCACCGGGGCCGACCGCTTCAGCACCACGCGCGAGCCGATGACGATGAAACGCATCGGGATCAGCCAGGAGTGGATATCGTCCGGCAAGCGGACCGCGCGCCAGGCGGCGGCCGATGCGTCGGTCAGCCAGGAGGAGGTGCAGGCACAGGCCGCTGTCGCAGAAACCCGGCTGCAGACCGCGCTGGCCTACCTGGACGCCTTCTATGCCGGTGAAGCGCTCCAGCTCACCACGCTCATGGCGCATCATGCCCACGAAGAACTGGAGACGGCCCGCGCCCGGCTGGCCTCGGCCACCGGAAGTAGCCAGGAGGTGCTGCTGCTGACCAGCGCGAAGGGCATCACGGAAGACGAGACGGCGGAGGCCCGGCAACTGGAAGACGCCGCCAAGCTGGCGCTCCAGCGCTGGATCGGCGTGCCGCCCGATGCGTTGACGCCCGTCCAGGCCCTTCGCCTTCCCACCGAAGACGCCTACGCGGCCGGGCATCCGTTGATCGCAGCGAAGCAGCGCGAGATCGACGTCTCCAGGCGGTTGGCCGCCGTCGCCGCGACCAACCGTGAGCCCAACTGGACCTGGGAGGTCAGCTACGGGCAACGCACCGGCTACTCGGACCTGGTGTCCGTCGGCGTGAGCATCCCGCTGCCGGTCGCGCTGGGCGCACGGCAGGACCGCGACACCGCCGCCAAGCTGGCCTTGGTCGAGAAGACGGAAGCCGACTTGGCAGAGGCTATGCGCGCCGTCATCGCCGAGTACCGGATGCTTTCCAGCGACGACCAGCGCCTGCAGCAACGCATCAAGCGTTACCGCACCGGTGTGGTCATCCCGGCGGGGCAAAGAACGGTCGCCGCCGTGGCGGCCTACCGCTCGAACCAGGCCAGCCTGGCGTCCGTCTTCGAAGCACGCCATGCGGAAGTCGAGGCGCAGCGCAAGCTGCTGACGCTCCAGCGCGACCTGAGCAGGGTCCAGGCGCAACTCGCCCTCCGTCCGATCGCGTTTGAGGTGGCACCATGACACGGACCCAGATCGCCATCCTGTCGCTATTCGGCGCGTTGCTGATCGGAGGCGGTGCCTTCTATCTGGGACGCATGACCGGCCATGCGCCGGAGGGAGGCGTGGCATCCGGGTCCAATGACGCCACGCCGGACAGCCGGAAGATCCTGTACTGGCACGATCCCATGGTTCCAGGCCCGCGTTTCGACAAGCCCGGCAAGTCGCCGTTCATGGACATGCAACTGGTCCCCATGTACGCCGACAGCGCGACGGGCGCGGCGAGCGGGGAGGGCGTGAAGATCAGCCCCGCAGTACAGCAGAACCTCGGCATCCGGTATGCCAGAGTGCGGCGCACGGAAACCTCCTCGTCGTTCGACGCGGTCGGGGCCGTGCAGTTCGACGAGCGGCTTAACGTCGTCGTGCAGACGCGCGTCGCAGGCTATGTCGAGCACCTGTCGGTCCGCGCACCGATGGAGCGCGTGCGCAAGGGCCAGGCCCTGGCGACCGTCTTCGCGCCGGACTGGCTCGGGCCGCAGAACGAGTTGCTGGCCCTCAAGCGCTCGGGCATTGGTTCCGATCTCATCGCAGCTGCGCGTGACCGGATGCGGGCCATGTCCATCCCCGCCGAGCTCATCCGGCGCAGCGAGGAAACCGGCACCGCGCAGGTGCGCTACGTGCTCACCGCGCCGGCAGACGGCGTGGTGGCCGAGCTTGGCGTGCGCGAGGGCGTCGCGGTCACGCCCGGCATGACGCTGTTCCGCATCGCGGGCCTGCAAAAAGTCTGGGCGGTGGCCGAGATTCCGGAAGCGCAGGCGGTGCGTCTCGTGCGCGGTCAGAAAGCCAAGGCGATCCTTCAGGCCGACGCAGCCCAGTCGTTCGATGGCGCACTCGACGAGATCCTTCCCGAGATCAACCCATCCACCCGCACACTCAAGGCTCGCTTCGAGGTCGACAACAAGAACGGAAAGCTGACACCCGGCATGCTGCTGCGCCTCCAGGTGGCCGGCCCCAGTAGCATGCGGTTGGTCGCGCCTTCCGAGGCCGTGATCCGCACAGGCAAGCGCGCCGTCGTCATTGTGCGCAAGGCCGATGGCGCCTTCGAGCCACGAGACGTGTTGTTGGGCGCGGACCTGGGCGACGACACCGAAATCGCCTCGGGCCTGGGCGAGGGCGACCAGGTCGTGGCCAGCGGCCAGTTCCTGATCGACTCGGAAGCCCGGCTGCGTTCCGTGCTGGGCAACATGGCCTCGCCTGCTGCCACGGCAGCGCCACCGGCCGTGGTACTTCACAAGGCCGAGGGCAAGGTCAAGAGCGTGGCGCCCGACGGCATCACCATTTCGCATGGCCCCGTCGCGACGCTCAAGTGGCC